>CAZIAN010000034.1:0-21153 GCA_964537355.1 uncultured Pirellulales bacterium
TTCATTAATATTTTAATTCGAATATACCTTACACATCCCCGATTTTCTCATCAACTCATTTATGCCTTTCTTACTTCTTCCTTTATTCGCTGGATATGCCCCCTGCCCATGCCTTTCACTTCGCAGCCAAGTTCGAAATATCGACGGATTTTCCCATCATCTAATATTCCGAAACAATCAATCACAGCGAGCGGCCCACCCGCCCACTCTACAATTTTGTCAGGGTCAAGTTCCTTATAAGGCGCATGCGGTACAGCTAATATGACCGCCTGGACACCGGCAAGTGATGCGGCAAGATCGTTTTGCACGCGGATATTGACCATCTCGTCCTGATTGCGAAAGAACCTCGCCAGGGAATGCCCGGGTGACGGATAAGTATCCTGCTTTTCCAGCTCGTACCAGTGCTCGATATAAGGATCGTGTACCCGCATCTCTGCACTCATCTCAGTCAGTTTTCGAACGACTATCTCTGAGCCGCTGTAACGGGTGTCACCAACATCCTGCCGATAACTCGCTCCGCACAGAAGTACGGACGTACCGGCTACCTGACGACCCATATTACGAAGAGCGTCCCTGGTCAATGTCGCCACGTGCAGGCCGCGTGTATCGTTAATGTCAATCGCAGCGGTTGTTATTCTGAATATATCGTCATCGAATCCGAGGATATGCTTATACGCCCAGTATCCAAGACCACCGTCCTTTGGCAAACAGTACCCGCCGATACCCGGGCCCGGAAATATAATATTGTTGTGTGTAGGCCGGACTTTGACAGCCTTAACGACCTTAATCAAATCCACACCGTTGCGCTCCGCAAACAAACTCCACTCGTCAAGAAACGCCAGTAAAGTGGCACGGAAAGAATTCTCAATGATTTTGGTAGTCTCCGACTCGATAGGACGGTCCATAACAGTCAGAGGAAATTCTTCGGTATTCAGCACTTCTTTGAGAAATTTCTCGACGCGCTGCCGCGCCTTTTCATTACAGCCCGAGCACACCCGCCAGAAATCCCGTATCGAAGAAATATAATCCCTGCCTGGCATGACGCGCTCGAAACTGTGGGCCAGCAGCGGTTCTGTTTCAATGCCACGGTCGGAAAAGGCTTTTTTCATTATAGGCCAGGCAACGAACTCCGTTGTCCCCGGTGCAACGGTTGTTTCAATCAAAGTCAAACAGTTCGGCGGAACTTTCTCACCGATTGTTTTTATCGTCGCTTCCAGCGCGCTCATTTCAACCTTGCCGGTTCGCATATTGCCGAGGTCATTTTTTGTATAATCACACTGAACGTCCACAACCACACAGTCGGCCAATTTCAAACAATCGCTGTTGTATGTTGCCACGAGTGTTTTCTTATCGAGCACGCAGCGGGCAATCATCGGCTCGACTTCAGGGTCTTCAGCCTTAACCGGCGATATCCCCTGATTAAGCAATGGAATCTTCCAGTAGCTGCGTACACTTGGACGTTGACAGCCTATGACGAACTTGCTCGGTTCGCCGCTGGTCTTATCTACACAGTCAGCAATAATGGCCGCCATAACCGCCCCCACAAAACCGACGCCCATTACAACAACCACCTCTTTGCCATTTTCGCGTGCCGCTTCTACCAGAGATTCAATTCGTTTGAACTCCACATCATACTGATCCTTTTCGGGTACAGTAAATTGTTCACCGGCAGGACTTATCGAATATTCAGCCATTTACTCCTGTCCCTTCCTTTTCGTATGCTTTCATATCTCAAATTATCTTTCGAACATTTCCATTTCGCTGCAGGAGAATATTCTCACCTGCCGCAAAGCAAAAGAAATCATATATTTCGAACTACCGCCGAAAGTTTATCAGTAATTTATAATATATCAAGTTTTTTCCGTTCCCTGGTGTCATGGCAGACCTATCTGAAATCCATATGCGTGATGCCTCTTGCATTATGAGCACTGAAATGATAGAATTTTATAAGATGATTAATGTCTGCCTTTATATTTCCTCAGCCGACTCTGAGGTTGGGCTCCGAGGGTAAGGATGAAAAAAGTCTGCTTAATAAACTCATTTATTTTCTGCTTAATTCCGGCACTTGTCGATGGAGCATTAGCTCAGGAAGCACCGTTCGAATATCCATATTACCTGCTCGATGTATATAATCCCGACGGTGAATGCTGGTATGGTATGAATATTAACGGGCAATGGCCCGTGCCGGTGGATCCGGAGGAGTTGCTAATCGGCCCTCCTCCTTCACTCGTTTCGGGTGTCACAATACCTTCTGACCACTGGCTTGAGTTCAAGTATCGAGGCCGGCTTATCGATGGTCAGGGCGACGATATATTCCTCGTTGAAAATGACGCGGTTAATGAACAAGCCCTCGTTTTCATTACGGACGGTTCCAACCGGGAGTATTTACTCGGCTACGCTTTCGTTCCCGACATCGGTTTTTACGAACAAACCGAACTCGGTTTTGACATCGCCGGTATTTCATTTCCATTCGTACCATCAACGATACGTATAGTTGGATTGGATTACAGAGGCGGCTCGCCCGGATTTGATTTAGCCAACGTTCGCGCGCGGGTTAATCCCGACTGCGGCTACGCAGCCTGTAATCCGAATCCTGCCGACGGCGCCAAAAATGTCCCCATAGATACAGCCCTGAAATGGTCGCCCGGAAGCTCGGCACAAAAACATATTGTCTATTTCGGTACCGCTCTTACTGACGTGGATGAAAACGCAACCCCTGTAAATAAACCGATCCAGCCGCAGAATACCAACAGCTTCAATCCCCCTGCCCTTGAATTGAGTAAAACTTACTATTGGCGTATCGACCAGATAAACGATAACGACGCTAACAGCCCATGGACAGGCGACATCTGGAAATTCACGACCGTCGACCATCTTGTCATAGACGACTTCGAGTCTTACGATACTTCCACAATATATGATGCATGGACACAAATCGATCAGGCCCATATCCATCTATCAAAATATCCTGAGCCCTTCCACAAATGCTGGCAGGCCATGGCATTTAGCTACTACTATGAACCCACTTTGTACTCAGAGGCAACTAATTCATTCACTCCCGCGCAGGATTGGGCATCAGCCGGCGTTACGGCTCTGGAGCTGTTCTTTTATGGCGAAGCTAATAATTATACTAATACGCAGATGTATATAAAGCTGAGTGATGGCAACACCAATGCAGTTGTGCCATACGATGGCGATGTGAACGACCTCGGCAGTGAAACCTGGCAATCGTGGAGTATCGACTTGCAGAACCTGGGCTTGAATCTCAGTAAAATAGAAAACATCTCAATCGGTTTTAATAAACCCTATCCCGAATATCCCTATCTCGGTGCCGGTACCGTATTCTTCGATGATATAAGGCTTTATTCATCCCGATGCCTCGAAGAGAACAAACCGGACGCCGATTTCAATGGCGACTGTATTGTTGACTTTCATGACCTCAAGGAATTGGCATACAACTGGCTTGAAAGAGGCCACAATATTTACCCGGTAGAAGCTCCGAATCCCCCCCTCGCCTGGTACAAGTTCGACGGCAACGCCAACGACAGCGCAGGCAGCGCCCACGGCCGGACACGCGGCCACCCTTCTTATGCCGAGGGCGTCCACGGTCAGGCAATAAGTCTCGGAGGCTACCTTGATTCGGTGGAAATAACCGGCGCAGCCAACTTATTTTCAAAAATCAGAACCGAAATGACCATCGCCTTCTGGCAATACGGTACCGACTCAATCCATCACACCGATACGCTCTGCTGCTCGGACTATGAATACAATGTTTATGACCCTGTGATAGCCATTAACCTCGGCTGCTGGAAGTCGCCCGGCAAATACAACTGGGACTGCGGCTCACCATGGTCTTTCGAAAGCCGTCTGAGCGGAAAACACAAATACAAAACCGAATGGTCGAACCGCTGGAACCACTGGGCATTCACCAAAGAAACCAAAACCGGAAGAATGCAGATTTTTCTCAATGGCGTCCTCTACGACAGCCGCATAGGCGCAAACTCGCCCATATTAGGTATAACCTCGTTTGAAATCGGCACAGGATGGTACGGCGGCTATGACGGCTTAATCGATGATTTCCAAATCTACGACTACGCCCTCTCACAACCGGAGATTGCCTACGCAGCTACAAACGGTACCGGCATCTTCGACCTGCCGCTTATCCCACCTGTCGATCTAAATGGCGATAACCGGATTGACTTCAAAGACTTTGCCATCCTCGCAGAAAGCTGGCTCGATAAAAATCTCTGGCCATAACTTCTAATTTTTTTGCCTGCCCAGCATTCATTTTTCCCCTTTTTTCCTTGCAAATTCCGCCCCAACATTATAGATTCCCAATAGCGGCCACACCTTGACTTTCAGGTTCGCAACATTCGTTGTCGAGACACCCAGGCATTACTGAGATACTGACCGGTACAGAACTATATTATCAATAGTTCGATTTTAATAAAGAAAGGAGTAGAAGAATGAAACGGTTCTTATTACTCATCGGCTTGACAATCGTTATGCCCTTGACTTTGTTGGCTTTGGGAGCAACAAACGAATCAAGTGAGAGTATGCAGGCTGAACTGAAGTCACTAAAATCTCAGGTCGAATCTCTTGAAAAAAGAGTAATATCGCTGGAGACTCAAATGGCTGATAGAACGCTCAAATATTTCCAGCCGACTATTCCTCAGATGCCTAAAGAATGGCGGAAGAGACAATTTAACGGGATTCCCTACCACGTGATTCCACTTCAGCAGAACCCAAAGAAATAAAATCAGAAAAATCGTATAATCCTTCTCTCGGAGCGAACCGATAAATATCTATAAGAAAGGTTTCAATATGCGAAAGCTGACAATATTTATTATCTTTTGGCTTATATTCATAAGCTTAGGATGTACTAACCAATCCGCACTCGCCCCAACCCATGAGCCAAAGAGCAAACTCCCGGTCATAGTGCGTCTTAAAACGAAAAATGAAGTCGTTACAATTCTCTCCGGACCAACCGAACCTCTCTATAATATAACGACAAAAGATGGAAAAGTACTGGCTCAATACCTCTCCGCCAAAGAGTTGCGGGAAAACCAGCCCGGTATCTATCGTCTCCTTAAGACCTCGTATGCAGACAACCCGAACAATGCCTTTATCTGGGCAGGTAGTATTGCACAACATTAAGCTCAAAAGCTGTACTATCCAAAACAACTTTTTCAGGAGTACGAAAATCGTCAATTGCGATTTGACGGGTATGACCATCAACGGAGTACTGGTAATGGACACGGTTAAAGCCTATAAAAAAACGAAATAAAGGCCGTAAAACCGCTATTTTTTTCAAGCCGCCAACGAAATTTGTCGAGTTTGCCCTTATATAGAACCAATATATTTAAAATTAGACCGAATTTTCGTCTATGCGGCCTGGTAATATCGAAAGGAGACCACTATGACATCGACTCAAAAAAGGATTAGCTATCTTATATCAGCCGGCTTGCTTCTAATTTGTCTGACCTCACCAAACCGGTGGTTCCATGGCAATAAAGCTCAACTTCTTACTGCGGCTCGCGGGGCCGAACACCCGATTCAATTCCAGGGCGGCCCGAATGAACAACTCAGAAAACTTCTTCAGGAAAGATACGATGTTCTCAGGGCAGCAGTAGGCCTGCTTAATCAACAATACGGTGCCGGCCGCGTCGGAATATTGGAGATCAGGGATGCAATTATTGAAATGTTCCACGCAGAAGCCGAAATGTCCTCAAGCAACACTGAGCGGATAAAGGTCTATGAGAAACTTGTCACAATTCTACAGGAACAGGACAAGCCGCTTGCAGAAGCGGTCAATGCCGGCCGTGTCACTCAGATGGAATTCCTCAGAGCAAGAGCCTCGACACTCCAGGCAGAAATACAACTTGAGAAACTAAGGCTCCCACAGGAAATTTCTCAGTAGAGACTTGATAAACCACTATACTCGAATGCCGTTTCTGTCGTCCCGTTGAGCTTGACGTTAGACTCAAAATCCATATAATCTCAAAGTTAGATTAAGGAATACAAGATGGAAAATGACATATCGGAGAACAAATCACTTCCACTAAGAACTTCCGTTCTCATCTTCCTGTCGCTGAATTTACTTATCTCCGTAGTCATGTGGCTGAATTTCTTTTGTGCCCGTAAAAATTTTCCATCATGGTTCGGGCCGGTATTTCTTGTTGGTGTAGGGCTGTTAATCTGCATCATCTGTTTTTATATCTGGCAGCTCCCCCGCACATTAACTTCCGTTAATCCGCCCGCCGGATACCAGAAAGCCCTTATCTGGCTGCTTCTTGTCCTTTCAGTCTCATGCACCTCAGCCCTGCATAAGTTCGCTCCATTTCGCCTTGACGCTATTATGATGTGGCCCGAGATACCTGCCGAATACAATCTTATAAAGTACAATTTCATTCTTACCGCAGGCTCTCTATTAGTAATCCTGATTCTTTCCTTCCTGTATCGCCTCGGCCGCAGAACTCAGGCAGTCACCGGCCTGGTTATCCTTGCCGGTATTATGCTCGTTCCGAACGATAACTGCGGCAACTACTTTAATCTTCCCTGGATTAAATGGGCCGGGGCCTCACCTCTTATGTTCATGCCGAACTCAGTCGTTCTGCTGATTGGTTACTGCGGCCTGCACGGCATACGCCCGCGCACCAGCATACTCCTGATGACAGGAATCAATATTGGCGTTTTCCTCCTCGGCCTCGGACACCTAACCAAATTCATCTGGTAAAAATACAAGAATACACTTACCCCGCCATTATTTGCTTTTAATTTTTTTATTTGCTTTTTCCAAATATCCCCACAATAATATGAAAAATTAAGTGGGACGTTTCTTCCTCGACCGAGCAACCATAACAAAAGTTATGTGGGCTTCAGTCCACAGAACCCAACTAACACAATTAAAAAGGAGATTTTTAATGAGTATTTGGGAACAATGTCATTTAGAAGAAAGGATTTTGGATATTTTAGATGTCCGTTATTCACACGGTCCGGAGCATCATTTTGGAAGACCATTTTTAACCCCGTACCAAATAGCTATAAGTTTTAAGGAACAGTATCAATCTGACTTTGATGCGATAGGTCTACCAACAGGCGGTATTGGCACAGGGCAGCATAATTCATTCTCGCAGTATATTGCAAGAGAGTTATCAAGAAGAATAAACGATAGAAGTATTAGCAATATTGAAGGGGGCTTTTTATCAGAAAATAATATTGTAGAGCTTATTTTCAACGATAGTGGTGAAGAAGTTCGGTCTTCTTCAATTAATAATTTTGACCTTTCAATGTTTAGAAGGACAGATTAAGTTTAATAGAGTAATCTGTTTTCTTACAACTCGCCGGAATCGGCAGCTATACAAAGGACATATAATGAACAAATATGGATTTGAGGAAAATGCTTGGGAAACAGCTAAGATCCAAGCAACGGCTGTGCTTCGCTCCTATGCCAAGCGCCGCCAGATGATCCCGTATTCGGAATTTGTAACACATGTACACGCAATCAAATTCGAGGGTCCACATGACATGAAGTTACGATATTTCCTTGGCGAGATCTCTGTGGCCGAATCTGAGGCTGGGCGCGGAATGCTGACCACCCTCGTCGTACACAAAGAAGGTGACTATCAACCCGGACCGGGTTTCTTTAAATTGGCAAGAGAATTGGGGCATGATGCTTCTGATATTGAAAAGTTTTGGGTTCAGGAAGTCAAGAAAGTATTTGCTGCGAACGCAAGTTGAAATTTTGGAAATTACCCGCTTGTTTTCATTGCTCATGTCTCGCTTAATTTAATTTTCTGTGCTCTTTTATTCTTCTTTTCTCAGTTTTTGGATTTGGACTTCGCGGACTTGCAGCTCCGTTGATTTGGATGCGGTTTTTCCCTCGATATATATTCCTATTTTCCCTTTGGCTGCTCCCGTCGCACGGACAACGCCGATTTCCTTTCCATTGAGCCAGACCTGGATTCTGTCGCCCTGGACTTTGGCCGAGAGCGTATTCCAGCTTTCCTTGTCCAGGAGGTCGTCGCGCAAGTTCGCCAGAGCCAGCCCTTTTCCCTTTACTATTACGCTGCCTGTAAATGCCATAGGTTGGCCGCTGTCGAATATTTCGATTCGCGCCCCCTTCTCCGCATCCTGCTCGGCGCCCGTACCTCTCAGCCATATTCCGGCGTGGATGGGCCATGTTGCCTGGAACGTTACCGCCAGCAGGTAATCCTCGTACTCGTCCTTTGTCCAGAGAACGCCGCTTTTGCCGCTTGCTCCGGGCGCCGCTATAATCCTGCCCCTCTTAACCGTCCAGGAAACATCACCCGAAGATTGCCAGCCTGTAATGTCACTTCCGTTGAATAAAGCGGCCCATTCTACGGGCTGCTCGTTCCCGGTTTGTTGTTCCGCCTCTTTTGTGATGTTGTGCGTGCCGTGACAGTCCGTGCAGACCGAATCATGCGTAACGGCCCGGCCGTTCGGGCGTATCCGGCCGCGCCATTTCTTAATGAATTCCTCCACCGCCTTCGAATCATGGTCCTCAAGACCGTACAAACTACGACCCTCGCCCGGCTTGTGGCAATTCGAACAGATCTCGCGAACCTCCGAACGGCCGAACAGAAGGTCCGGCTTGGTCATCAGCATTTCATCGTGCATGTGCTCGGTAGATAAACCGTGGCATTGGTCACAGGTAACACCCAAAGCCAGGTGGTTTACCGTTAGCTCCTCGGTCTTCATGGCCGCATGGCAAACGTAACACTTGCTGTTTCCACTCGGTTTCTCATCCTGTGATTCCTGGGCAAAGCCAACTGTGAACGCGCATACAAAAGCCGCAAATATAATTATCCCCCCTGCAAGATACAAACTGGTTCGTTTTTTCATCTGCACCGGTTTTCTCCTCGTATTAGATTAAGAGCACCTAAATTAAAGCGGCAGGTGCAGTTATACACCTGCCGCCAATAGAAATATCACAGAACAAGGCAGGTCCTTTCTCGACCGCCATCCTTAATAGCCATCAAAGTTCCGATTGCGAAAAGCCTTTAAATGACTTCCCAGTCGCGCAGCCACTCGTATTCCTGCGGCAGATTGGCCCATTGCCGGTCGGTAATTTCCGTCAGCCATTGTTTATCCGCAGCCGACATTCCAAGCGGCCTGGTGTACGAAGCACGTGCAGCGTTTTCAACTTCATAAACAGTTGTCAGGCCCGGCACCGTAGCCGTGATGGCTTCGTTGGCAAGAATGCATTGAAGCGTCAGCCGGGCCAGGTCATTTTCCGTCTTACTGCCCACGCCCATTACCGGGAACTTGACTTTGCCGCTTGTTTCCTTGAAGAGAGTGCCGCCGAAGTACGGCTTAATCGTTACGATGCCGACATCCCTCTTAAGAACAACATTAAATATACTCTGCGTCTGGTCGGAGCCATGACCCGGATTGACCTCTTCGACGTTAGCGGCTATCGGAGACCGGCCTTCCATTCTGGTTTTCGAACTGCATGGGAAGATTATCATCTCGAACTGAGGATACTTATTCAAGACATGCTCGAACCAGGGACGGCAATGACAGGACATACCAAGATGGCGAACCTTACCTTCTTTATGCAGCTTCTCAAAGGTCTCTATCAGAGATTCAACTTCAGGGTCGGTATTAAGCTGATCTGTACCAAGCTGTCCGGTCATCTTTGCCTGAGGACGCCAGATATCGAGGTAGTCGGTTTTCAATAGACGCAGGCATGTTTCGACGTTCAGGGTCTGGTCCTTTACGTTACAGCGATCGGAGCCGCGTGGGCCGAGGTTGTGAATATCGGCGCCGACGTGCATTTTTTCACGACGGCCCTTAAGAGCCACGCCGTAGCACAGGCATTCAGCCGCAGTTGTAATGTCCAGATAGTTGATACCCGAATCGATGCAGGCACTCACAACGTCGGTGCGGTTTTTGGCGACGTCGGCCGGGACTTCCTCATTGGCGAAACTGTCCCAGTACCTGCCGGCATTGCGATTCTTCCAGTGCCCACCCAGACTGACCTCGGATATCATCAGGTTGGTCTTTCCCAACCGCCGGTAGGTCATCTTCTCGTGGAAATTCAGAATCTTCGACGTGTGGACAAAGCCGGCCTGTCCCTCGCCCGCTAATGCACCGGCAATCGTACCCGCAGCCACAAGAGACGTATTACGCATAAAATCTCTTCGTGAAAGCTTATCGTTGTTCATAGGTTCTCCTTTCTAATTCGAGCTGGTTTCGGTGTTATTCGTTATGCTGAACCGAAGTTTAAGCCTCCGAACCACCTCTGAGGTTAAAAAACAAATTAAGCACCGTATATAATGACACAACATCGTGTAAATGTCAAACTAATTTCCAATCGTTTTTTGACAGCGTCTTTTAACTGACAGGAGTTAAGCAATCTTATCATCGAAAACAGGATTTTGCTAAAAATTCTTAAGAAAATCCTTGCAAAATCAGCCTGGTTTGTATTAAAATACGTTTTAGCGAACCACTTTTTATTTTGAGAGGAATACCAATGACAAATAAAATTTGGACCGTTCCGGTTGTGCTGTATGCGCTATTCGTCTTAATATGTCCGGTCGCGAGCACAGGTCAGGAACCGTCCGGTTACGTTGTTACAGCAGCAGACGAGAAGCTCACCTTTACCGCCCGGCCGGAACTCGGCTACGTGATAAAGACACAGCAAAATACTTTTAATATTGGGGGCCTTAGCGGGAGTTTGCAACTATTCGCAAACGCGGAAATAAAACCGATTCGCGGTTCGGGGCGGAAAGGCATCTCAGTTGTCTATAACGGCAAATCAGCCGATGAAAATGAAAAGACTATCACAGCGCTGGCAAGCAATAACGAAGTTCGGTATGCAGCGCCGCTTTTCTCATCTAACGGGGAGACTGTAGCTGTCATACCTGAGATAGCCGTCCGCATAACAGCGGAAACAGACGCCCTGGAGCTGCGAACGCTTTGTGAAACAATGGGCCTGGCTATTATCAAGAAATTGGAATTCACAGAGCAGGAATATCTCATAGAAGTCCCGGGGACAGAAGCAACTGATGTGTTCAACACAGTCGAGCAGCTTGGCGGGATTTCGTTCATTGAGTGGGCTTGTCCTAACATCGCATTTCAACCCAGGTTACTCGGCCAGGTTATCCCCAACGATGAGTACTTCCCGAATCAGTGGGATTTACATAACACCGGGCAGACAAACGGGACACCCGAGGCGGATATCAACGCTCCGGAGGCCTGGGAAATCACGACGGGAGACCCGAATATTGTAATCGCAGTGTTTGATAGCGGCGTTGACGCCAATCATCCCGATTTGATAAACAATCTCGTGCCGGGGTATGATTTCGTTGATGACGATGCTGTCCCGGATCCATGCCTGAGCAGGCCGGAGGATGGTCATGGTACGAACTGCGCCGGGCTCATAGCGGCCCAAGGCAATAACGGTATCGGCATCACAGGGGTCACCTGGAACTGCAAGATAATGCCCATTCGAATACTGAGTGAAAATGAAGATTTTGACACGGACGCCGACGTAGCAACCGCAATCCGATGGGCCGCTGAAAATGGCGCCGACATCCTCAATAACAGTTGGGGCGGGCCTTTTCCCTTAATGTTGGCCCACTCGGCGATAGTAGATGTCACGAAACAGGGCGGAATCGGCCGGGATGGAAAAGGCTGTGTGGTACTCGGCTCTTCCGGGAATTGGGAGGGCGGCGGTCCAGTTGTCTATCCGGCAGCTTATTCAGAAGTAATTGCTGTAGGCGCAACCGACCATGATGACGAAGTCTGGCACTACAGCGCAAGCGGCCCGGAACTGGATATAGTCGCACCAAGCGGCGGAATAGGACGCATTGATTATTTCTTTTTCGACAAGGCGTTTCAGTGGACTACGGACATCACTGGAATCCCGGGATACAGCATAGAAAACCTCGACATTAGTATATTGGACTACAGCGACTCCATGGGAGGTACATCCGGGGCCTGTCCGATTGCAGCCGGAGTAGCAGCTCTTATTCTCTCAGTAGATCCGAACCTAACTAACATCGAAGTTCGCCGTATCCTGCTTGATTCGGCCGTCGACCTGGGTGAGCCGGGCTGGGATGAATATTATGGCTCCGGGCGTGTGGATGCCTTTGCAGCAGTGAATCTCGCACTAAATCCACAGTCACCCACTACTCCCCCTGTTGTAATACCGTCCGGGTCTATATTATATATCGATGATGATGCCCCCAACGATCCCGGCCCAGGTGATGCTGCAGTAAGTGATGCCGATGAGGACGGCTCACCTGAGCATCCCTTCGATACCATACAGGAAGCTATCGATAACGCTCCGGGCTCGGATACCATCATTGTCCTGGACGGGACGTATTCAGGTGACGGCAACCACGACATCGACTTCAAAGGCAAGGCCATTACGATTCGCAGTGAAAACGGAGCAGCAAACTGCATTATTGACTGCCAGAACTTGGGACGCGGCTTCTATTTCCACAGATCCGAAGGGGCGAATTCGGTATTGGAGGGTTTAACCATCACCAATGGAAACGCCGATGAAGGCGGCGGCATTTATTGCGGCAACGGCAGCAACCCAACAATAACCAACTGCGTGCTCAGCGGGAATATAGCGACGTCTCTGAGCTGGGAAGGAAGTGTAGGCGGCGGAATGTACAACGAGAACAATAGCCCGACAATAACTAACTGCACTTTCAGCGGCAACGAGGCCGAATATGGAGCCGGGATGTATAATTATGAGAGTAGCCCGATCCTGCTCAACTGCACATTCAGTGAAAACGTAACTATGTGGGACGGCGCGGGTATGTTCAACGATTGGAGCAATACGGAATTAACCAATTGCATATTCAGAGGAAACTCAGCCGGCGACTGGGGAGGGGGAATACTTAGCAGCGGCGGCATACAGACCATAACCAAATGTAAATTCAGTGAAAACTCGGCAGACGGATATGGCGGTGGGATATATAATGACTGGAACGAACTAACAGTGAGCAACTCCATATTCCATGGAAACACAACGACATGGGACGGCGGAGCGATGTATAACGATTGGAGCAGCCTGACGGTTACTAACTGCACATTTGCCGGAAATGCCGTAGAAAATGGAGATGGAAATGCACTGGCTTTCGATTCTTCTTTATGGAGCAGCCCGAGCGTGCTTGAGCTTGCCAACTGTATCCTCTGGGACGACGGAGATGAAATATGGAATAATGACGATTCTACAATCACCGCTACCTTCAGCGACATTAACGTTGACACTCGGTCGCTCTGGGTGGGTGAGGGTATTATTAAAAACAATCCTTTATTCGCAGATCCGGATAACGGCGATTATCATTTGAAATCACTGGCGGGCAGGTGGGACCCGATAAGTCAAAGCTGGGTCATAGATGAAGTAACCAGCTTATGTATTGATGCAGGGGACCCGAGTACGCTAGTTGGATCAGAGCCGGAAAACAATGGCGGCATAATTAATATGGGAGCTTACGGAGGCACTGATGAGGCAAGTAAAAGTCCTGAAAACTGAGGGGGAAATCCGTCGAATAAATCGGCGGGCTGAATATTCCTGGATTCCGTATCAAGTATGGAACAACAACTTGTCAGACTTCGGCAGGCACTTTGTCGGGTGCGGAGTCTTTTAGGAACGGTTTAAGTGATTGCGGATCGGCGACTTTTCGATAGCCCATCGCCTTTATGACTTCAAAAACCTCTGTCCATGTCGGGAAGCGTTTCGAATTCTTTCTTTTATATTCATCGATGGCCAAAAGAAACTCAAACTGTTCATCGGACATCTGACCCTGCTCGGCGGATTTTCGTTCTTCGCTCAGCCGTCTGCCGGGCCCCCGGCGGCGGTCAAGCCCTAAACGTCTGTCAACAACATTATTTCTGCGATCTTCATCACCACTGTACTCTGGAATATTTTCTTTATCCATTTATGTTACCTTGTTTTTACCTTATTAGCTTATTGGATATGAAAGCAGTCAATAACTGCACCGTGAGAATTACAAGAGACTGTCGGGCCTTTTGAATTCATCTGTGGCCAGAAGACTAAAAGTCATCTTCAAAAAGGTCATCGTCGAAATCGCCGCCGTCTCCTTCATCGAGAGCATAATCATAGAAATCATCATATGCCTGCTGCGACTCAATTATTACGTGTGCTTCATCGAGAAAATCTTCCGGAACCATTACGGCGATTTCTTTGGAACCTAATGCCGGCTCTTTCTGCTCACTGATTATGGCAGATACATCATTGACTTCCAGCAGAGATTTGAACTCTCTGGCCTGCTCCAAATCATCGGCGAAAGCAACTACAACGTAGCCTTGCAGTTTGGCTTGTGATCTATGTGCTTTTTTGGAACGCTTTGCCATTTTATTCCTCCACAACAAACTTGGGGCTAAAAGCCCTTTCCAACGTTCATTATCCCCTCTTTTTAATCATCCCGTTCTTGATAGAGAAGGCCTTCAAACACTTCCCTTTTGAATATTTTCGTCAAATTAGACTCTATAAATTATAAAAAATTACCAACTTAAATGAAAAACTTTGACTTGCCGGCTCCGGCTCTCTGACTAACCTGTGTCTGAGGGCTCTATTATTGTAAAAAATTAGTGTTTTAAGCATATTTTTGTTGCAAACACCGTTGATTACATGTAATAACAACTCTCAATGATGTGCCGGACTTAAGGATTTGGTGTCGGCGTAATTACAGCTTAACCTTTTAACAGGGAGGATTTCAGAATGGCAAAAGAATCTTTGGTCGTAGCAAGCAAAGTTAAGGCTTATATCAAAAGCAAACAGATGATGACCTCATCCGACGCTCTTGAGGCACTCAGTGATAAGGTCTATTGCATACTTGACGCTGCTATAGCCCGAACCCAGGCCAATCGTCGCAGCACAGTCAAGGCGCAGGACCTGTAGGTCCCGTTAGAAACCCACCGGCATTTTCTTTCTAACAGGAACAACAATTTACACACTAACGTCTTTTGAATAAACATCTTACGGCGGTGGTAGTGTTTTTTAAAACAAGCCGTTTCACTATTCAAGAAAGCGTAAGGATTTGTTTTACGGGTCCAAAAGATATAAAAGCACATTCCTTTGACTAAAGCGAGAAATATATGCAATCTCCGGTATCTGTAAGGCTCAAACCGACGAATCTTGTTCCTATAATCATAATAGGCGTAATCCAAAGCTTGTTTTACGCTTATAATAGTAAAAATTAATATAATCCGTATTCCTTTTGAACACCGGCCTATAAAATGTAGTATTACAATAGCAAAATTCGGGATTTTGCAAAATTTTTTGTGAACATTAAGCCCCGAAAATTCCGATTTATATATTAATAAGCAGTGATGTTAGGGTAGATGTCGTACATTTTTTTATCGGCTTTGGATTAAGTACAGTGCAAATTACTGCCGATAATGGCCTTATTAAGCTAAATGGCAGGCGACTTTGATAAACAACCGTGCAGCAGAAGGATAGTATGTTTATAAGATATGGTTGAGCAAAGGGTTTATTTTCAGCTTTTTAATAAAAGATTGTTAAAATAAGCCAACAAGTAGAAGGATCGCAAATGAGAGTTTTCATGTTAGGTTGGGAGTTTCCACCGTTTATAAGCGGTGGTTTGGGCACTGCCTGCTATGGGCTAACCCGGGCAATGGACCAGCTTGGCATGGAAGTTACCTTCGTTTTACCAAAAATGGTTGAGAGTAGTTATGCTACTCATGTGAAGCTGCTCAGCCCGAACTCATGGGTATCATCAGCATCTTTTACGCTTAGTGAGTTCAAAAATGTAAAATTTCACGCACTCAGCTCAGCTCTGCAACCATATACAACGCCGGATTCTTACCGTTTTCAAATCGAAGAAACACTCAGACAAAAACAAAAAGCTCTCGGTATCAACCTCAGCGGAGTTGGCCAAATCACCTGCGGGGATGATTACAGCACGGATATGTACACCGAGGTCCATCGCTATGCCGCTCTCGCTGTTGAATTGGCTAGAAATGAGCAGTTTGACATTGTACACGCCCATGACTGGATGACCTATCCGGCGGGAATCGCAGTTTCAGCTTTCACCGGAAAACCATTGATTGTGCACGTACATTCGACAGAATTCGACCGCAGTGGTGAGAACGTCAATCAGGCGATTTACGACATCGAACGCCAAGGTATGGAACGAGCAAGCAAAGTCGTCACCGTCAGTCATTTCACACGCAGTACGGTAATTAACCGATATGGTATTAGCGGTGACAAAGTTGAAGTGGTATATAACGGCGTCGAGCGTAACGGCAACTGGTCTTTGGCGGAAACTGGTATAAAAAATGACGAGAAACTTGTCCTGTTTTTAGGCCGGATCACAATGCAAAAAGGTCCTGAGTACTTTCTCCATGCCGCAAAGAAAGTCCTGGAACTAATGGATGACGTCAAGTTTGTCATGGTCGGCTCCGGCGATATGATGAACCGCTCGATTGAAATGGCGGCAGAACTCGGCATCGGACATAAAGTGCTGTTCACAGGCTTTCTGCGAGGCGAAGACGTCCAAAAAATATATCAGATGGCTGACCTGTATGTGATGCCTTCCGTATCGGAACCTTTTGGAATCGCTCCTTTGGAGGCCCTGAACAACGATGTTCCTGTCATAATAAGCAAGCAAAGTGGTGTATCAGAAGTCTTGACACATGCTCTTAAAGTTGACTTCTGGGACACAGATGAAATTGCCAATAAAATGGTAGCCGTATTGAAATACCCACCATTGCAAGAGACCCTGGCGAGCCATGGCAATTTTGAGGTGAGAAAATTAAGATGGAAAGACGCAGCAGCCAAGTGTGTCAAAATTTATGAAGATACACTGGTTGCGGTTTAACAGAATCACACAAAAAATAAACGCAATACGAGACTAAATTATGCCTTCGGTATGCTTCTACTTTCAAGTTCATCAGCCTTTGCGGTTGAGACACTACACTGTGTTTGACAAAAACGACTATTATTTCGACGATTACAAAAATGCTTCTATTTGCCGAAAGGTCGCAAATAAATGTTATCTTCCAGCAAATCGATTGATCCTTGATTTGATAAATCGATTCGACGGTCGTTTTAAAGTTGCTTACAGTATAACAGGGGTATTGCTGGAGCAGTTGCTGACATTCTCTCCGGAAGTTATGAGCACATTTGATGCCCTTGCGGAAACCGGCTGCGTGGAATTTCTGGCTGAGACATATTATCACAGCCTGAGCTTTTTATATTCCCGCAATGAATTCGTGGACCAGGTGAACAAGCACACCGATACCATCAACAAATATTTCGGCCAAAAGCCGCGGATATTCAGAAATACCGAATTGATATATAATAACGAGCTGGCCACACTTATCGAGTCAACAGGCAATTTTGACGCGATAATGACCGAAGGCGCAGACCATATCCTGGGCTACCGAAGTCCTAATTTTGTCTATAAGCCGAAAGACTGCAAACATTTGAAACTTTTACTGAAAAACTATGCGCTCAGTGACGATATTGCATTCAGGTTTTCTAATCGTGACTGGACACAATGGCCTTTGACAGCAGACAAGTTCGCCCAATGGATAAGCGATGTCAACGGCAACGGAAATGTCGTCAACCTGTTTATGGACTACGAGACGTTCGGCGAGCACCAATGGGAAGACACGGGCATATTCGATTTCATGCGACATCTGCCGGAAACGGTCTTAAGACACCCTGACAACAATTTCAAGACACCAAGCGAGGTCGTGGAAAGTTATCAGCCCGTGGGCATAGTTGATGTACCGCACGTTATAAGCTGGGCAGATATCGAAAGAGACCTTTCAGCGTGGGTCGGAAACGCCATGCAATCCAACGCCATCCACGAACTTTACCGTCTCGAAAAGAAAATCAAACAAACCGCCAACGAACAAATCATTTCTGACTGGCGAAAACTTCAGGTATCGGACCATTTTTATTATATGTGCACAAAATACTTTGCCGACGGCGACGTGCACAAATATTTTAATCCTTATAATTCACCTTACGACTCTTATATAAACTTTATGAATGTATTAGGTAATCTTAACAGCCGTTGTTCGAAAACCTCAGAAAAGCAAGCGGCGCCACCGACACCGCAACAAAAGGCGACAAAGCGGTTTTTGCAAGCGGGCTCACATATTAATAAACCATCCGATTTGCAAATGATAACTCCATGTGCGCCGGCAAATCAGGACTGATTCTTTACTGCTAAAAACAACTTCGTCTTTCTTATAACAGGGACTTGTTAAAGGAGTAATATAATAGGATAAAAGGAATGTCCAGGGGGGCCTGATATATTCCCACGATGACGTTTTCCGGAGTAAGATTGTGTTAGCACTGCAAAAAGCTGATAGTAGATGGTCCATGTTCCGCAAAAAGTCTCATAACCGCAGCCCTGAAAAAGTACGCATATCAACTGCCAACCAACCTATTGAGAATTTATTGACGAGAGAATGGCTGTTGACCAACGAGCACGGCAGCTACTCATCATCGACCATCGTCGGCTGTAATACTCGTGGATATCACGGGTTACTCATCGGCTCCCTTAATCCTCCGGTTAACAGGATAATGGCGCTGGCCTATTGTCTGGAGATGGTTATTGTTAAAGGACGGTCATTTAACCTTTCAACGTTCGAATTCAACGACAAATTCACGCCGAACGGCTTTACCCTTCTAAAACAGTTCCGACAGGATTTCGGGGTACATTTCGACTACGAACTGGGCAAACTCAAACTGACTAAATCCATATATCTTCTCCGCGATAAAGATACCGTAGCCATAGTCTATGACTTCATCAGGGTTTCTGAACCGCTGGAGTTTGTTTCAAGGCCTTTCATCGGCCTCAGGGACTTCCACACCCTGCAGCAGTCTCACGCTCCGTTATGTTCCGAACGGCTCGGCGACAGCGTGCTGGTTCGTCATGATGTACCGAATAGCTGCGAGTTATTGCTGAACTGCCCATCCGTGAACTTTGTCGTCGATCGTCAATGGTGGTTTAATTTTGTATATCGCAGCAATAAAGAAAGGGGCCAGGATTTTACCGAAGACCTGTGGACCCCGGGCTTTTTCAAGCAACGTATAGAAACGCCGGGTAAAATTGTTTTATGGGCAACCCTGAGCCCCCCTCAGCCCCGCCGCAAATCCGAAGAGCCGACTGAGCTTAATATCGATACCGTTCGAAAAAATCTGCTAAGGCATCAGGAAAACATAAAACGAAAAGCCATCTCGATGCATGTATCGAGAAACGGGAATCAAGTATCGAATTTCGAGACACTTTGTCTGACTGCCGATGCTTTTATTGCAAAACGACACACAAACAATCACCACAGAACCACTATTCTGGCCGGCTACCCATGGTTTGCAGACTGGGGCAGAGATGCTTTTATTTCTTTGCCGGGGCTACTGCTGTCAACCGGCAGGTTTGATGAGGCGAAATCCGTCTTGACTACATTCGCCTCAGCAGCGGATGAGGGTATGATTCCAAATCGTTTTGATGACAGGAGCGGCACAACTTACTTTAACAGCGTTGATGCTTCTCTTTGGTTTATCAACGCGGCTTTTCAATATCTGAAGGCCACCGGCGATTCAGAGACCTTCAATCAGGAGCTTATGCCGACAATCCGCTGGATTATAGAGTCCTACCATAAAGGAACCCGGTTCGACATCCATGCCGATGCCGATGGCCTTATAACAGCAGGTAATTATCAAACACAGTTAACATGGATGGACGCCAAGTACGAAGGGCTCGCCTTTACTCCCAGATGTGGAAAAGCGGTCGAGGTTAATGCCCTTTGGTATAATTCTCTCTGCCTTTTAGCCCAATTTGACGCCGATTGGGACATAGAAAACTCAGAACACTCCGTAAAGAGTTCCATTGACTATAAATCAATGGCAGACAAAGTTCGGACCAGTTTTTGCGAACTATTCTGGAACAAAAGCAAGGGTTACTTAAACGACTGCATTTTGCCCGACGGATCGGTTGAAGACAGTCTCCGGCCGAACCAGATATTCGCTGTTTCACTTGAGTTTTCACCATTGTCACCATTACAGCAAAAAGCCGTCGTAAAGGCAGTGCAAAAACAGTTGTTGACGCCTTACGGGCTGCGAACGTTGGACGTTCAAAACAGCCGCTATCATGGTATATATACCGGCCCGCAACAACAACGTGATGAAGCTTATCACCAGGGTACAATATGGTCATTTCTGTTGGGGCCTTTCGTGGAAAGTTTTCTGAAAGTCAACGGATTCAGCCGAAAAAGCAAAAAAAAGGCGGCGGAATTTATCCAGCCTCTGCTGAAGCACCTCACTGAGGACGGATGTCTCGGGTCTATTTCGGAGATATTCGACGGTGATAAGCCGCACAATCCAAAAGGATGCTTTGCTCAGGCATGGGGCGTCGCTGAACTTATCAGGGCATATCAGTTAATAAACAGCTAAATTTCTCCGTCTGTTTCTGAGCAGAAGGTCAATATTCAACACTTTAATTCTTCACGAATCAGGCAGCCGTCACAGGGGCAGAAAGCTCTAATATTTTCCTCCGGGGTAGCGGGCGGCACTTCACAGCCCGGCATTAAAATGAATTTGTCGGGAACATCTTTAAGACACTGCCTTGCTGCATCGGCTACATCCTGGGGGCTGCCATCAAACAAGACACCGGCCGGATTAAGATTTCCGCACAGAGTAACCTCGGGCCCGGCAAGTCCCCTGGCCTTTTTAAGCGGAACCATCCAGTCAACGTCTATAATATCTGTTCCGCTGAGGGCCATGTGTTGAACGATATTTGTTATATCCCCACAGACATGCAGCTTCGCAGCAGCCCCGGCCTCGTGAACAGCCGCTATCAGTTTCTGCTCCAGAGGCAATACAAGCTCGGCATACATCTTTGGAGCAATGAGACTGGCCGCCGAATCACCAACACCAACCATGTCGGCACCGGCCTTTACCTGGGCTACGGCAAAGGTAATTGCATTCCGGATGATAATGTTGCCTGCTTCAAGGAACAGGTCCGGCCTGTCTATAAGATCAAGCATCGCATTTTCAACCCCGCGCAGGTCGCCATACTCCGCCAACGGACCTTCCACCCAGCCAAGAACGCTGTGAGTTTGCCCGATTTCAGAGGCCATCTTATGCACACTTTCAATCCGCTGCTT
>CAZIAN010000035.1:0-20667 GCA_964537355.1 uncultured Pirellulales bacterium
TTTGGTTACCCCTTCTACTTTTTAGTTTGCTGCTCATTCAAAGACCAGTCATATTTTAGATATTTGATTTTAAACTTACCGGCGAGCACATATTCCTTCTGCGCTTTATCAAGATAAGATGCGATGAAATTTAATACTGCGGATTCCTCTTTGTCGTGTCTGCCAATGCTCTTTTTGGGACCATATTTTTTGATGAAATCAGCGGCAAACCACTTGAATATTGGTGACAGGTATATTCTGTCATCGGAACGCACAATTTTGAATTTGGCGTGATTGGCAAGGAAGCGACGCGTCTGGTCGTCGAGCTGCTCTTGAAGTTTATCAGCGGTATAAGGCTCATTGCGAAGAGGCGGGCAGCCCATAGCTGCACAAACCATGGCCACGTGTATTCCGGGCTCATCGAATTTCACACGAAGTATCTTATGCTCAATATGACCGAGAGTTAGATTTTGCCCCATCACCTTGAAGTTTATTTTGTCCCACACACCCGCTATCTGCCGGATGCTGTTTTTGGGATAGATTCTTGATTTGAAGAAGGATGACTTTATAGGATAGTTATCGATAATCGCCTTCAGTGTCAGGGCATTATATGCGTTGAGCCAGAATGCGATCTTTGCGTTATCATCCCATTTATCAAAATCTTTTCTGTCCAAATTTCGCAACTCGGTTATGAAAGCCCGCAGCTTTTCTGACTGGGCTTTTAAATTTTTATAATTGACCATCCCGGCGTTATCGACGTTAATCTTAAGCGCATCAGCGAGGTCGCTGTAGTCAAATCCCTGCTTTTCGGACTCAGCAGCTAAAGTTTGTGAAGAAAAAAAAGAAGACGCTATAAAAAATCCCGTCAGTACAAACAACCGGTAATTGTTTCTCATTTGTATATCTCCTATGTCAGGTCTCAATTACTGCTTAAGGGAACCTCCAAAAATTCATTTTTACTGCGAACGGCTGCAATCTCCTCCGGCGGCGTTGCCAGGCCAATATTCGTCCTCGATATAGCTTTGGCTATACCTGCGGCGATTTTGACCTTCCGCTTTGCCGGAGAATATTTCGCACGTTCTCGTGACAAAAGCAATTTTTAGAGACTCCCTTAATTTATTGCCGGCATTACTTAACGAGCGAACCGGTGCAGCTCGAACCTGCTCCTGCAGTACAGCAAAAGCAATGCTCGCCGGTTATTATCTCAATGCCTTCGGTAAGAATATCATTGAGTTGTTCAATGGACAGGCTGTTTCCTGTCGCATCAATAATCGGCAATCCCAGCGCCTGGTTAAAATCACAGTTGTAGAGCATTCCCCGGTAGTCTATACTCACGAGATTGCGGCACATAATATTTTCAGCCGCTTTTGTATTGAAGTTTTCAGCCAGCATCTGCACATATTGTTTGAGCCGACCATTGGCTTCCAGATATTGCCTGAACCGGCCTATAGGCGCATTAATGATAGTAAAAAGATTGTTGAACATAACTCCATACTTATTGTTGAGTTCTCTTTTGTAATCGGATTCAAGCTGTTCCTGCGGCCCGGGGAGAAAATCTCCGCCCGGATTATAAACCAGATTCAACTTGGGCCCCTTGTCAGAGCCATAGCTGAGCTGATTTAGCAGCTTGAGTGCCTTTACGCTTTTTTCGAAAACACCTTCACCGCGCTGTTTGTCCACATTTACGGGCGTGTAACAAGGCAGCGAGCTGATAACCACTACTTTATGCTCCTGATACCATCGCGGTATCCACTCTAATCCGGGCTCGAAAAACACGGTAAGATTCGTCCGCACCATAAGGGGTGATGCGAATTCGTGAACATTCTCGACAAAGAATTTGAAATCGGGATTGAGTTCCGGACAACCGCCTGTTAAATCAACACACAAGCCCGGATGATTTTGCAGAAAGCTGATAATCTTTTCCATAACCGATTTCGACATTATTCTCTGGCCCTGCGGTCCGGCCTGCACATGACAATGGGCACAACTTTGATTGCACCGATTGCCCAGGTTAATCTGCAATGTCTCAAGCCGATTAAACCGCAATAATTGCGTGTTGGTACTTTCAAGTTCTTTCTTAAAATCCGGTATCATCCAAGTTCCTTCCATATACTATTGCTTGCAATCAGGATAAATCAGAGTCGAAGTTCCGGTTAACTTTGTTATTTCGAAAGGCCAAAATAGTACGGTCGTCCCCGGGTTTGGCATTTTTTGCAAAGATTTCGATTTCTTCGACAATCGAATTAACCAGCTCTTCGGCTGAGCTGGCCCGCCGAGTTTCCAGAAATTTCTCGAACTGATCAATACCATAATTTTCTCCATCGACATTTTGGTTCTCAATAACGCCGTCCGATGCAAGCAGAACAGTGTCACCCTGATTCAAAACTTCATGCGAGGTAATTATATCTATGTCTTCCATGATTCCTAATATCATATTGCGAGCCTTGTTGAAAGAACAAATCGGCTCTGTCTTTTGCCCGGAAATTAACCATGGTTCAGGATGATGTCCGCCGTTGATATAATCTAACCTACCTGTTGAAGGGTCAAACAAAGTCGCGAAAACAGCGCTGAAAGAGTCGTCGGGTGTTAATCTGTATAGGTTTGAGTTCAGCTCTCTGATAAGGTCTTCAAGAAGTTCGCCTCTTTGTGCCCAGGTATGAAAAGTTGTTTTTATTATCGCGGTTATGAAAGCCGCCGCCATTCCATGTCCGCATACGTCACTAAATAGAATTGCTATCCTGTTTTCCCCTGTCTTTTTTACATCAAAGTAATCACCGCCCACTTCGACCGCCGGGATAAAACAGCTCGCCCAGTCAATTCTGTCCTTAAAAGGCATATTTGCAATATTCGGAAGAAATTTTTCCTGTACAAGTCTTGCCCTGCCGATGTCAGCCTGTATCTGAGCGGTGTATTGTTCCAACTGCTTGTTGGTTTTTGTCAAATTGTACGCCTTCTCCTCATTGTCGTATTCGATACTGCCGACAACCATAAAAAAAATATATATCAGACCAAACAACAATGCCGAAGTCAGGCTTATGATTAGCAAAAGATAAAACTGATTGGAAACAACTGCATAAATAATGCTCGGACTCGCGAAAAGAATCATTGCAAGTAAAGCGTATCTGGGTGCTGCGTGGAATAACGTTCTGTGGTCACGAAAGTTTCTGTTTCTTCTTTCGAACCAATGGACAATGTTGCTGAATTGAAGTGTGCAATAGCTGTAGGATATCTGGAGTGTCCGATTTTGAATACAAGTACGTGTACAAGCCAGATGCACACCATGTGAATTAAATAAGTGGCGGATGACACCCCTGAGATTCTGCCCGGAGTTGTGTTTCCTAATCTTCTGTTTATAATAATAAAGAAAACTCACGACATCCTCAATCTGATTCCTTTCCAGACGAGTATCCAGCTTGATGTTATCAATATCGATTGATTTCAGGAACGCCCACAATTCTCGAAAACGGTCAAGTTCATGAGGGTATTTCTTTACTCCGATACGCAGAGATTCGACAACAGCGTTACTATCCAGATTTATGAATATTGTATTTTGGTTTTCATTATTAGCTATTGAGGCGGCTTCGAATTCCAGCCAGCTTCCAAAACTCTGAATATCTCCCCACAACAGCTTTCGATGCAGAATTAAAACATAGAGCCTGTTTCGTATCAGATTGCCAAGTGTCAATGGCATTCCTTCAGCTTCTATGTTAACGTTATCTGATGTCATATCTGAACCGCCTCTCCATGGTATTTTTTCACGGTATCATATTGGGGATTGGTTTGCAGCACATCGGTTTTTGTTTCTATTAAGAGCGTCTCCAATAATATTTTGCAAGTTTGTGGGGGCTTATGCCAAGATAGAACAATCGCACTAATATCTGGTTCCTCATAGTAGTAAAAAGAACTCCATCGCTTTCCCATCTTCTTGCGGATGTTATCACTTTATCAGGCAATATAATAATCTTTTTTCTATCTTTCTTTATACGCCGCATCAGGTCAACGTCTTCCATTAACGGGATTTCTTTAAAACCTCCGATTTGGTCAAAATATTTCTTCCTTATGAAAATCGCCTGGTCTCCGTAAGGTATTCTGTTCCAGCGGGAACGAAGGCTGGCGCGGGCTGAGATATATTTTAGAAAGAGCCTGTCCGAATCTATCTTAAGATCAAAAGCTCCTCCAACATAAACCCTGTTTTGTAAAGCTCGGCTTATTTTTTCCAGAGCGTTGTCCGGAAGTGTTGTATCGGCGTGCAGGAAGATAAGTATTTCTCCGCTTGCTGCTGCGGCGCCGGCATTCATTTGTTTGCCCCGGCCTTTGTCGGTTGTAATGGCTTTTACATCCTTGTCCTGAATAGTTCCGATAGTACTGCCTTGCGGGTCGCCGTCAACGACGATTATTTCATGGAAAGAGTCATGTTTCTGTTTCCGCAAGTGCTCTATAAGTGAATTTATTTGACCTGCTTCATTTAGAACAGGGATTATAATTGAAAAGCCATATTGGTTTAACCCATGTTCTTTGCTCATGTGGTATTTTATTAGGTTTCCTTTCTTTCTATTTAGATATTGTGAATGTTTCAATCAAACTTTTTAGTTTTCCGATATCCGGCTCGCGCTCGTATAAAGGTTTTGAATTTTCTTTATATATACCGATATTTTCTTCAAAAGTTTTTTTGTCGGGATTTATATAAAAGATTCCAAGTGGGAACGGTTCATTTTCAGTTGCCTTCGCAAACGCTTCATTCCTGTTGGATGGGTCGTGTGAATCGTCAAGATAATAGGTATTTTTCTTAAACCACTCAAAAGTGTTGAGCTTGTTAAACGATACGCATGGCTGGAATATGTCAACCAGGGCGTAGCCTTTATGCTTGATTGCTTTCTTTATTATTTCCCTTGTTTGCTCTGCGTCGCCGGAGAAAGCCCTTGCGACAAAAGAGGCATCCAGAGCAATAGCGACCGCGAGCGGATTGAACGGCTCAAGAAACACACCGCCGACCTGTACCGGTGTCTTAAAGCCTATTTGACTTGTAGGTGACGCTTGTCCCTTTGTCAGGCCGTAAACCATATTATTATGAACAATATTTGTTATGTCCGGATTTCTGCGTATCGTATGTATAAAATGATTTCCGCCTTCCCCGTACATATCACCATCGCCGCTTTCGGCTATAACCGTAAGAGCAGGATTTGTCGCTTTAATAGCCGTTGCCGGCGGCAGGGCCCGTCCGTGCAGGCCGTTGAATACATTGGCTGTGAGGTAATGAGGGATTTTTGCCGCCTGGCCTATACCGGAAACCATTACAAGATTTGTCGGTTCAATTGTTAACTCAGCCAGAGCTTGTTTTAATATTTTCAGAATGGGGAAATTGCCGCAACCCGGACACCAGGCTATATCAATGTCGGCCATATTAAAAATTTCAGTACCCATAGCTTTGTCTCTAATTCAATAAGTCATTCAATTTTTCAGTCAGCTCTTCTACATAAAAACTCAGGCCATCATATTTGAGAATCCTGTCATTAATCTCGATGCCTGTATGAAGTTTTATTAACTTTGCGAATTGAGATGTGGCGTTGTTCTCAACTATTATAATTCTCTTGGCTTCTTTTAGATAATCGCTCGTTTGGCCCGGCAGGGGGTACACTTGCTTGAAGTGCAGAAATGCCGTATCATCTCTGCCGAGATTTTTCATAGCCTCTTTTACGATATTGTACGTCGAACCCCAGCACACTATCAGGTTTTTATAATCCTCAGAACCAACCAATTCGGGCGGGATTGATTCATCTTTTAATAGTGCAAACTTCTTCAATCTTTTATCGACCATCTTGACTCTTAAACCGAGGTCTTCGGTAATGTGTCCGGCCTCATCGTGCTCGTCACTATCAACGGCGACTAGCCCTTTTCCATAGCCGGGTATTCCGCGGGGAGAAATACCGTTGTCCGTCAATTTATATCTTTTGTAATCTTCATCGGTTTTGATTATGTGTTTTTCGATATTGATATCCGACAAATCAGGACAAGCAGTATTGTAGTAAGAATCTACAAAATATTGGTCGGTGAGTATGAAGACCGGTATCTGATACTTGTCGGCCAAATTAAATGCTTTCCGGGTCAGGTAAAAGGCATCTTGAATCTTTCCGGGTGCAAGCAATATTCTGGGAAATTCACCATGCCCCGCATAAAGGGCCAGTTCAAGGTCGGCCTGTTCGGTCCTTGTGGGCAATCCCGTTGCCGGGCCGGGCCTTTGGGCAAGATGAATCACAATCGGGCTCTCAAGAATCCCGGCCAGACTGAGACCTTCTGTCATAAGGGCAAAGCCGCCGCCCGATGTTGTAACCATCGCTCTTGCACCGGCATACCAGGCCCCGATGGCCATATTTATTGCGGCGATTTCATCCTCAGCCTGCTCTGCTATTATGCCGAAATCTTTCGCCTGCTTGGCAAGAAATACCAACACGCCGGTGGATGGTGACATAGGATAGGAAGATATAAAGTTACAGCCTCCGGCAATTGCACCAAGAGCTACGGCCTCGGCGCCGTTTATGAGGATTTGGTTTTTAATATCATCATCGTCGTTGATATCAAATTTGATTTCGGACGAATCGGCTAAACCGACGCCAAGATTGAAACCTCCCTTTACTGCTTCAAGATTCTTTTGTACGACGTCATCGGTTTTTGAAGAAAAGAATTTTTTCACATACTCACTGACGGTTTGTAGCTCAATTCCAAACAAACCGGCGATTGTTCCGACGGCGACAACGTTGGAATAAATTTTGTTGCCGATCTCGGTAGCTTTTTTGGTGAACGGCACATCGATAAATTTGTGCCTGGTTTGGTCGAAATCCTCGGCGATGGTTTCTTTTTCCGCGAGGATAATTGTCTGAGGAGAAATTCTTTTTTCAACGTGTCCGACAGCGCCCTTGTTAAGAAGTACAAGAATGTCAATCCGATTTATATAGGCACAAACAGGCCCTGAGGACACTCGTATTTCAGTGGAATTTATCCCACCGCGGACACGTGACATATATTCCTTCGTTGCGAAAACATTATAACCGGCGAGCTTGAAAATTCTCGTTAAGAGATACTCGACGGTCTGAATGCCCTGCCCTGCCTGGCCGCATAAAACGATTGAGAGGTCTTTTCTCATTATAAACATCCCTTTTACGAACAGGTACTATTCAATATTCTTCCAGATGAAAAAATTCGGCATCCTCAAGCCATTGCTCCGGCCGGGATACGAAATCAATTATATTATCGAGTAAGACATAATGTTTTTGTTCTTCGATAGCCAGTTTAAGGAAAAGTTCTTTCTGGTATTCTTCCGTTACTTCATTGGCTTTTTCCGTATAGAAGTCCCGGCTCTTTTTCTCGATATCCTGCGCTTTTTTATAAAGCTCTGTTTGGTTGATGTCAAAATCAAAACTTTCACCGGATTCCTTGATTTGGACAAAGACATTCTTCGCATCGGTCAAAATGTCAGACTCGGCAATCTGTGTCTTTTGTGTTTTGATTTTCTCTATGGCGTTGTAGTGTTTGACTTCTTCATCTGCCAGCATGGTCAAAATAGTTTTCACGCCTTTATTACCTGCTTTTTGAGCCAACTGACGATAATATTCTTCGCCGTCTTTTTCCATCTGCATTGCGTATTCAAATACATTTGCCATGTCTTTCCCTCAATTTAATATGTTATCTCAAGATACCTGCTAATGTAAACATCAATCGGCTATTTTGTCCGATAGATGTCAGAGAGCATTTTGTCAAGGTCGTCGATTTTATTTACAGGCCTGTTACAAGCGTAGTTTTCACATACATAAGCTGTTGCCTTGCCCTCTATGGCAGTTAGATTGTTGATAAAAGGGATTGTTTTGTCAATAGTAGAGTTTGCTTTTTCCTGTTGGTGGAGTAATATAACCGCATTCGGCAGGAATTTGCTGCGGATTATCTTAAGCATCTGTTGTGTGTCCGCTGCGTCGGCGTTGCCGGCAATCACTATTTCCTGTGTCGGGCCGATCCAAAAATTCAATGCCGTCAGCATTTCAGAAGAATAACCTGAAGACTGTTTCAATTGCTGTGAGAAAGATTCAAGTACTTTACCACCTTGTTCTGTGAAGTGTTGATTCATAGTTAGCTTACCCAGCTTCAATAAAGCGAATGCTGCGGCTGAATTGCCGGAAGGAATCACTCCATCAGTGCTCGGCTTAATTCGGGCAATCAGTTTTTCGCTGTCTTTGCCGGTGAGAAAAAATCCCCCCTGCTCATTATCAGCAAACAGCTTTATCATTTCATCAGCGAGCATTGTTGCATCGTTTAGCCATTTGGTCTCGAAAGAAACTCCGTACAGGTCCAAAAAGCCCAGTATTGTAAAAGCATAATCATCAAGAAAGGCAAGTTCTACAGCCTGGCCCTGGCGGTAATATCGCATCAGTCGGCTTTTTTTATGCAAAGCATTTAATATGAATTTTCCCGCTCGCTCGGCAGCTCTGGTATATTTTTCTTCCTGAAGAACCGTGCCGCCATAAGCCATTGAAGAAATCATCAGACCATTCCAAGCAGTGATGATTTTGTCATCTCTATGCGGACGGATTCTTTTTGCCCGTTCGCTGAAAATCTTTGAACGGGCATTTGATAAAAGATCCATTAACGTCGTGTGGTCTTTGTGAAACTTTTTTTCCAACTGTGTCGTCGATGTGGTAATATTGAGGATAGTTTTTTCCTCTTCGAAATTACCTCTTTCTGTAACACCATAGTAAGCTTCGAATATTTCGGCTTCGTCTTTATCTAATATAGAGTTGATTTGCTTTGGGTCCCAGACATAAAACACACCTTCTTTTCCCTCGCTGTCTGCGTCTTCTGCGCTATAGAAACCGCCTTCGGTATCGGTCATGTCCCGCAGGACATAATCAAAAATCTCTTTCGCTGTTGCTGCATACTTTTTGTTCCCGGTTGCCTGATATGCCTGAAGATAGACCTTGCTCAGCAGCGCCTGATCGTAAAGCATCTTCTCGAAGTGTGGAACAAGCCATCGTCCATCGGTTGCGTAACGATGAAAGCCACCGCCGATATGGTCATATATGCCGCCTTTGGCCATCGCATCGAGAGTCTTTTCAGCCATTTGCAGGGCCTGCGTATCATTTGTTCTATGCCAGTAAGAAAGCAGCATTGAAAGGTTGGTCGGTTGCGGGAATTTCGGGGCCGGCCCGAAGCCGCCATTTGCGGCGTCGAAAGTGGCCCTGAAATAATCGAATCCGGCTTGAAGCATATCTGCCGATAGCGTCTCTTTTTCAACCGAACCGGTCAGGCTTGTCAGAACTTCGCTTATTTTGTCTGAAGAATCGACCAGTTCCTGCCGCTTGTTTTTCCATGCCTCGGCAATAGACAAAAGCACACGCTCAAAACCCGGACGGCCATATATATCTTTCGGCGGGAAATATGTCCCGCCGTAAAAGGGCTTGCCCTCAGGTGTAAGAAAAACCGATAGAGGCCAACCGCCCGAACCCGTCATCATCTGGACGGCATTCATATATATTCCGTCAACATCCGGCCTATGTTCTCTATCTACCTTTATACTTATGAAATGCTTGTTCATTATCTCGGCAATTTGCTCATTTTCAAAACTCTCTCTTTCCATCACATGACACCAGTGACAGGTGGAATAGCCGATTGATAGAAATACAGGCTTGTCCTCTTTTTTTGCCCGTTCGAAGGCCTCCTCTCCCCACGGATACCAGTCGACAGGATTGTGAGCGTGTTGCAGCAGATAGGGACTGGTCTCGTTAATAAGTCTGTTGGTATGTTTATGTACGTCAATTGTCGTCGGCATATTCTTTTCTCCGATTACCTTATAGATCCCTATCGTAAGGCATACAAGAAAAACAGGGCTCAGAATCCAATAAAAGAGCTTTTGTGCCATTTAATATGGTGTTCAAAAAACTTCGGCTATTTCTTTTACCTTTTCGATAGCTCCCTGGCGTTTTGCTCCAGCGACATCCGGGCCGCCCTGCAAGGTTGGTTCAACGACCACTGAGTGAATGTCCTTAAAACCAATGAAAGCGAATATCAGCTCGATATATTTTTTTTGCAGATCAAATGCTTCCGCTTCACTATTTGCAGGATATTCGCCGCCACGGGCGAATACGGCCAACATTGGTTTCCCGGATACAAGCCCCTGGTACCCGGTTTCTTCACTGTAACTGAAAGTATAGCCGGGCTGAACTAAAAGGTCGATGTACTGCTTGAGCCGGTAGGGAATACTGAAATTCCACATCGGTACTGCGATGACATACTTGTCTGCCGAGGTAAACTGCTCAATCACCTGCTCGACATTTTTCCATACCTTTTGTTCAGCTTGCGAATGCGACCTGCCGTGCAGAATCGTATATTTGGCCTGCACTGCCGGTCCGTCGAAATTTGGAATCGACTCGTCGAATACGTTCAAAATCTCAATCTCGTCATCCGGATGCTTTTGTTCATATATTTCAATAAAGGCATCGGTAACTGCAACTGAATGTGACCTTTGGCCTCTTGGAGAAGCCTGGATATATAAAAGCCTGCTCATAATTCTTTCCTTTCTCAGCATAAAAGGTTTACGAGTATTGTATTTGACGATAAATAGTCCACAAACGCCTCAAAATAAGACACCGTTTCCTGAAAGCAACAGGCTCTTACCTTGATAGTTACCAGTCGGTCGATCTTTCGCTGCTTTACTTTGTCACGATCTTCGTTGGAGTATTTGGTGTTATTTGCCGAGGGCCTGTCGAAGGTCCATAGCGTGCTCTTGTTCCATAGCTAAGATAGTTCTTAGTTGTTGTGCTAAGGCGAATTCTTTGAGCTGCTCAGCCTGTTCTATCCTCATCTTATATCTCTTGATTGCATCCTCTTCGCCGTCCAGGTCCTTCTGCAGCATTTCATCATTATCATTGGAAGTGTGAATTTTTCCGACATTGACACTTGGAGAGCCTCGGAGATAATCTATCTGGTCTGCCAGGACCATTGCGTGCTGAATTTCCTCATTTGCGTGAATCTTAATTTCCTTAATGATATCACCATAAGCAGCTCCGGTCATTACCGCAGCATGATTTATGTATTGTATTGCCGCGGAATATTCCAGCTCCAAATCCATATTTAACAGCTCTATTAATTTTTCTATTGTTACAGGCACTTTTTTGCCTCCTTCAAATTGTTATTAATCTTCTTAATTTCACGAAACAATGGTAAAAACAATCTATAAATAAAAACGGAAAAGTACAATCTGAAATTTTAATTACTTTACATAATCCGGTTCTTTTGCCTACTTCCACTTTATGTTGCAGCCCATGCTTGGTTTTTGTTCTTGGGAAACCTGCTTACTTTCGAGAACAGCATCAATCGCCGCTGTTAGGTCGGCTCCTGTGACGGGTATCCCGTTGCCCGGCCGGCTGTCGTCCATCTGACCTCGATAAACAAGCGCTTTGTTACCATCGAACAAAAAGAAATCAGGTGTGCAGGCGGCATGATAAGCCTTAGCAACCTCCTGGGTCTCGTCATAAAGATAGGGAAAAGTAAAACCGGCTTCGGTTGCCAGCTTGCCCATCAATTTTGGGCTGTCATCCGGATAATTAGCAACGTCATTTGAATTTATTGCAACAACTATGCACCCTTTTGCCATGTATTTCTTAATAAGCGCAACGAGGCCGTCTAAAATATGTTTTACGAACGGACAATGGTTACACATAAAGATAACTAAAAAAGCTTGAGCTTCTTCGAAGTCATTTAAGGACACCATTTTGCCTGTCGTATCGGGCAAATTAAAATCAGGCGCCGATGTTCCCAATGGGAGCATTTCTGAAGCTGTAACAGCCATAATAAACTCCTTATGTTTGAATTAAGTACATTTATCTGCAAACCTCAATAACAATCTTTCCGAACTGCTCACCCGTTTCCATTCTGCCTGTGGCGTCTTTGATGTTTTCCAGCTTTTCCGCTGAATCTATTACCGGCTTAAGTTTTGCTTGGTTAACTGCCTTGAGCATCTGATGCAAGTCCTCTTCCGAGCCCATCGTTGAACCGAGAATCGTCAACTGGTTCCAGTATAACGTTCGTAGATTCGTAACCGCTTGTGCATCGGAAGTTACACCACACAAGACTATTTTACCTCCCCGGCGCACTGCCGAAAAGTCTATCGGCCAGGTGGCGGCTCCGACCGTATCAATAGCTATATCAACGCCTCTGCCGGATGTAATATCTTTTACGTGTTGCGCTACATCTTCGACTGAGCGGTAATTAATTGTGTGGTCCGCGCCGATCTGACCTGCACGTTCCAGTTTTTCATCTGATGATGAGGTAACGATTACTTCGGCGCCTGCGAGCCTGGCCAACTGAAGAGCCGAAAGAGCAACACCGCCACCGATACCGTGTATTAAAACAGTCTGGCCCGGTTTAAGCTGTGCTCGACTCATAAGCATTCGCCAGGCCGTAAGGTACGCCAATACGAATGCTCCGGCCTCGTTAAAACTCATGTGAGAAGGTTTTGGCCATACGTTGCGGGATGGTACGGCCAGAAGTTCTGCAAACGTTCCAGGCCGACTTAAACCAACAATCCCGAATGAAATACATTCGCTATGCTCACCTCGATTACAATATTCACAGCAGCCGCAGCTAAGGCCCGGATTGATGATTACCTCATCGCCAGCAGTAACATTTGTTACCTTTGCACCGGTAGCAGCCACAATACCTGCGGCGTCAGAGCCGAGAATATGCGGTTTTGGCAGTTCAAGGCCGGCCCTGCCTTTTCTTACCCAGATATCCAGATGATTAAGGCCGGCGGAATGGATTTTCAAAACGACTTCGTCTTCGGTATATTCAGGCTCAGGCACTTCTTCGACTCTGAGCTTGTCCAGCCCGCCGTGCTCCTTAATAACTACTGCTTTCATCATAAATACCCCAACAAATATCAGCCTTCACCAGTCACAAATGGATTTATGCTGTTAATTTCTTCCTGTATCAAGCTGTTTAATACGAGTTTAACTACCGAATTTCTTTCGGCTGACAAACTGCGCCCTTAAACGGGGTTACCCTTCCGCAACTCTTACAGGAATATTTCATCTCTGCTACCATCGGCGCGCAAACATGCCGAGGATCGCTGGTAGAGATGCCGCAATGTTGGCAAATATAAACATCTTCGGTCTTTTTGGGTGAACAAAGATGAGAGCGGGTTTTTGTGACTTTCCCGCAGCTTGAACAGGTATAAATAACAGGTTTCTTTGCTTTTGTGGCTTTACTTTTCTTCTTTTTATTCGTGGTCTTTGCCATAATATATCTCCTTATCAACTACATAATAATCCAGCATGGTATTATTGCCAAAGCATACAGTTTGCTTCTTTACAAGTTATCAAATTCACTTATTGTAAAAGATCATACTTTTTAAAACGACAGAAAGCAGCATAAAGACTATCCGGTCAAATCCTTCCTCCGAAGCCAGTTTGCTGTTTACTATTGAGTCTGCCGTAATAGTGGCAATTCCACATTTTCCCGGCGGGCGGGTGTAAATTAACGACGCTCTTTTAACAGGCCCTTTTATCATCTGTTTACTCCTTTCAACTTTTTAAGTTGCCTTGTTGGTGTTTATGCTGTCGTCGATGATGGAAGTCGTGTCTGACATATTTTTTAGCATTTTACTGTCGCTGACATAAATTTTACCGCTTAGCACAAGTCGGATTGCCGTTATTATTTTTTCGGCCGCTTCGTATTTTGCAACATATCCTGAAGCCCCGGCTCTGAGGGCACGTTTGGTGTAAAACAGGCCTTCGAACATTGAAAGTATAAGAACAATCATTTTTGGGCTGCGTAATTTCATTATCTCAGTAAGTTCGAGCCCGTTTATGCCTTCCAGTGAAATATCCACAATAGCCAGGTCATACTGCTGCCCGGCCATTGCTTTTAGGGCCTGATCGGCATTCTCAGCCTCCGAGCAGACCATGAGGTCAAATTCCGTCTCGATTAACTTTATCAAACCCTGGCGCACGATAGCATGGTCATCAACAACCAAAATCCTGGTTTTATTTTTTCCGGTGCCGTGTTGTGCTTTTGACTTCATTTTTCTTCATTTCTTTTGTGAAGAGATTCTCAATAAGTCTGTCGGCAGCCACATTTAATCGCTCATTGATGCTGTATTTACCCGCATCAAGCTGGCGACGAACAGCAAGGACTTTTTCTTTCCGGGCTTGTGGCAGCGAATTAATCTTTTCTGATAACCGAGCAGTTGTTCTCTGTCTTACCTTATCACCATGCACATTCGGCGTTATAGTTCGTACACGCTGTTCGGTTGCAATCGACCCGTGCTTTTGTCCTTTAACCGATAAAACCAACATTTTTGAAATCCTTTCAATTATTGACAGGTTTTCATACCTGTTAAAACTGCCGTAAGCCTTAATAATTGATTTTCTTTTTATTTACGCTCGATTTTGATGTCCACATTTGTGCCATGGATGAGGGTGTTAAAGACAGGCGAATACTCGGCCAGGCTCTTTAGCCTCTCGGTATTTTCCTCGTCGGATTTCACTTTGAATTTAATGCGAATATCCGTATAACCCTTCGGCACATCCTTGGATAATCCCAAGAAACCCTGCAAGTCGATGTCTCCTTCAATCTCGGACTCCACCTCATCGAGGTGAATGCCTCGCACGGCTGCATGTGCCACCATACTCGTCGTTACGCAACCGGCTAAAGAGTTCAGCAGGTGCTCTACCGGATTTGGAGCATTGTCCTCGCCTGCGAGAACGGGCGGTTCATCGGCGTCCAGTTCAAAGATCTGCTTGTGCTTATTTTCCTGCTTGGCGCCGTAGAAGCTCGTAATCGTGGTCCGGTTGTGGTTTCCATCAATCCACTTGTTCTGAACATGGAACCTGCATTTTCCGAGATCGGGATCCTGCTTAATGTTGTTAACGGTATTTTGAAGGACATCAATGTCCACGCCATTTACTGAATTAATTGTTTGTTGTACTTCCATGATTATCTCCTTTCGGCCAGAGAAGAGGGTGGGCTCTTACGAACCGCCCCTTACAAAGCAATTTCTTATTCTTATTCGATAACACTTAATTGCATACCATAATAATAGCAACCGGTTCATTACTGTAAATCGGAGTAGGGCCTGTTTTTACTATCAGGCTAAGTACACTGTGTGTATCGGGGGAATCCCCTATAGCAGAGGGGAGATTAAAAAACCCGTAAAAATCCGCATTTTAAGCAGGAATTGAGAAAGACAAACCGAAGTAGTTTTTAAACAAAAAGCAATTATATATCGTTGCGGCTGTTTACCCATTGAATAGCGTATTGCAGCATCTCGGCGGCATCTGCAAGATTCAGCTTTTCCTTGATGTGTGCCCGGTAAGTCTCGATTGTCTTTATACTCAGGTATAATCGCTCGGATATCTGGCGGGTTCCGAAGCCCTTGCCGATCAATTGAAATACTTCCAGCTCACGGTCGCTCAAACGTTCCACTGGTGAGGTATGTATTTCGGTGCTGTTTCCGACTAATTTACGCATCATTTTTGCAGCCATTTTATCACTTATGTATATCTCTCCGCTCAGGATTTTACGAATTGCTGTAATCACTTTTTCTGTAGCTTCGGCCTTCATAATATAGCCCCTGGCGCCCGCTCGAATGGCACGCTCTGCATATAAAGACTCGTCATGCATGGAAAGAGCAAGAACAGGCAGGCTGGGATACTGCGCATTAATATCCTTTATCAGCTCCATACCGCTTGTCTCCTTAAGGGAAATATCGACAATAGCCATATCTGGTTTTAACTCCTTAATGGCTTTCATCGCCTGATGGGCGTCTTCAGCTTGTCCACAAACCAAAAGGTCAGTTTCGTGATTGACAAGCTCGGCCAGTCCCTGCCTGACGATGGGATGGTCATCAACTATAAGGATATTAATTTTATTTTTGTCCGCTTTGTCGGGTTGTTTTTTTCGAGCCATAATTTATTCCTGCATTGAGGTTACTGTGTCTTATTTGAAAAAGAACAGGTTACAATTGTCCCGCCTTCGGGGGCCTTATGAATATCGAGTGAAGCGCCGATTATATCGGCACGGTGATCCATAATTTGTAATCCCATACCTGTGCCCCTTGCCCTGAATTCTTTCGGAAAATCCAGCCCGTCGTTCTCGACTGTAAGGACTGATTTATCTCTCTTTTGGCCCAACTCTATTTTAATATTCTTCGTCTTGCCGTGTTTGATTGCATTAGTTATGGCCTCCTGAGTAATACGATAAAGGTGGGTTGCCACTTCGGTATCGTCTATCTGAATGGGCCTATCGTATTTGAAAGTACAGCGGATACCAAACAGATTCTCTGTGGTTGCCGAAAGCTCCTGCAGAGCTGAAGTTAAACTGCCCGCATCCAGATCCACAGGATGAAGCCCCCTGGCAAGGCTTCGCGTTTGGTCCATTGCCTGGTTAACGAGTTTCTTTATCTCTGCGGCTTCTGTCGCCTCATCAGGCAATTTTCCAGTGAGTTTTTGCTCTAATACCTTCGTCAAAAACGCAATACCCGTAAATTGCTGACCGATACTGTCGTGAAGCTCCTGTCCTATTCGCTTATGCTCGCGCTCGCTGATATTCAAAATCTCTTTTTCCAGGTGTTTGCGACCTTCGATTTCCAGAAGCAGCTTCTTGTTTGTTTCTGTCAATTCCGCCGTGCGGGTCTCGACCAGGCCTTTCAGTTGCTGCTGGTATTCACGGAGACTTTCTTCGGCGTGTTTTCGTTCTGTTATATCAGAACCATACACATTAACATATCCGGAATCCGGAACAGGTGCTATAGAAAGAGAAAAGATTCTGTCCTGACAGGTGGCTTCGAGATTTTCATTCAGGCCCGATTTAAGTGTCCGCGAAATATTTTCCTGCCAATGTTCAGGTGCCTGCTCACCAACTTTGCAGCCCCATTTACTTAATAGTTCAGAACCGGCGGCGTTGGCATAAAGGATCATACCGTCTTTTGTGATACGCAGAACAGGAGAAGGATTCTCAGAGGGAAATCTTGCCTGGTTCTCTACCTCTTGCTCGGCACGAATTCTTGCCAGGCCAATGCCGATACTGGCGCCAATTTCCTCGAAAAAGCGAACCATCTCGGGCGCAAAACGCCCCCGCCGAGTATCGTTAAGCTGTAGCAATCCGACAATCTCATCACCCGAACGTAGCGGAATCAGGGCTACTGATTCATAACCTGCCTCATTACACCGGTTTCTTATGGGAACTTGAAAAGCTTCTTGTGGTGTAGAGGTTAGTAATTCTGAGGTGCTGTTGGTCCAGAAACTCCCGCCTTCAGTGAAGAACGGCGAATTCGGGTCGGTTCGACCGGACAAAACAATGCCGCACATACACTCCAGAACAGGACGTCCTTTAGAATCGAAGATTAACTCACCAGCTTCGTTGTGCCTACAGAGGTGATTCTCGATTTTCACAAAATCATCCGGAAAACCGTTTACTTCAAAATATGGAAAATCATTGCCCTCGTGCTGGCGAATGCCCACAGCATCAAAGTTAGTGGTTTTTTTTACAAGTTTTAGAATATCACGAATCAAATCCGCTCCCACGCTTTCTCGATTCAAACATTCCAGGATTTGCCCGGCTAATTGCTGCTGTGCCTCCATGTCTTTGCGCTGGGTGATATCGCGGGCAATGCCAACAAGTCCAATAACGTTTCCCTTATCATTTAATTGTGGAACCTTTATAGCTTCAAACCAGCGCTCTTTTCCTTCTGCGTCAGTCATTCTTTTAATAATTTCTGCCATCTTGCCTGTCTTGAAAACAAGGTTGTCGTCTTCAATGTTTTTCCTGGCCTCTTTTTTATTTGGTATTATATCATAGTCGTTCTTTCCAATAACTTGCTCACGAGATAATCCAAAAGCATCGAGAGTTTTTTCATTGGCAAAAATGTATCGACTGTTCAAGTCTTTGAAAAATATGGCGTCATTGGCACTATTGAATATTGTCCTGTAGTTGGCTTCGGATTTCTGAAGTGCCTCTTCGGTACGTTTGCGTCTGATGAGCCTCCATGTATCATTCATCATGGATTCAATCGCGCGGATATCCGATTCGTCATAATCGTTTACTTTATTCGCAACGCCGGCAACAGCTGCGATATGCTCTCCGTCGAAGACAGGGATACCTAAAAACCTTTCGATTGGCACATGGCCTCGGGGAAAGCATTTTTTCGTAGGATGAGGAGCATTGTAATCATTGACAATGACAGGCTTTCTTTGCCGGACGGCCTCACCCCATAAACCTGCGTTTGCTATGGTAAATCTCATTGGCTTGTCGGCAACGGCACATTGCGCCATCGTATTCTTTGACCAGTTTTCCGTACTCATCACCGATTCATCGTCGTTCAAAAAACCTATAAATGCGAACTGGCTTTGAGTAACCTTGATCACTTCTTCGCGCACAAAGTCCAGAATCTTTTGCTCAGAGGTTTCCGTCATTTTGTTGATGTCCAACAGGGCCTGCAGTCTCATTTCATGAAGTTTTAGCGCCTCATCCGTCTTCTTGTGCTCAGAGCTTTGGATAATTTTCCACTCATTGTCCTGCTTGATAAGTGCAAATTTATGGTTACTCACCACGTCAATGATTTCTGAAGGGCTGCAGTTATCAAGAGAATAGCTGCAAAGAGCCAGCATTCTGTAATTGGCTATGAGAATATTTGCACGTTCTTCATAAGAAGAAAATTTTTCCTTCTCCTTTCTCTCAAGCAACACGCTATTGCCGGTAATGCGAAGGCCGTCGAATCCTTTTTTTAGAGCATACTCCGCTTTGTTGATGCAGTCCTGTATTATCGCTTCTGGATCAATATTTTCCGACTTTGTGTACCACTGAGTATGTTCAAGTATCTCTATCTGGCCCTTTTTAATGTAGTCATCCAGATTTCTTACTTTCTTCTGTAATGCTTTGTGTGCTTCGGCGGCATTTAGCGGCTCTGCAGTAATCCACATGCAGAACTCATTATCTTCCAGTCCCGCCTTGAAATAAGGAACCAAAATGTCGATCAAATCTTCTTTCGTCTGGTAGAACTGACAGAAGTGTGTGCCCCAGGGAATATTACCTACAACGTCGATTGAAGTTTTTCTTAATTTTATGTCCATCTCAGCTTCCTCCTGTTTCCCGTCTGGCGTGTTGATATGCCGGCATATGAATCACATCGGTACTCCGGATGAACGAGCGGTCTATGCTCACAGACAAAAGATGTTTTATAGATGATAATTTGAAGAAAACAATCCGCATTATATAATGTTTACATAAAATAGTAAATATTTTTTCCAGACTCTCAGGATTTCGCACGTTGCCTTATTGTACATATATTACAGCTATATAATAAAGTGCCGGTCGTCCAAAATCAACTGAATTTGTTTTATTTGATTACCAATTAGGTGTTGAATAATACAGGGAAGATTAATATTATAAAGTTGATACAGTTTATTAGGTGTGGCTTTCGTAGCTATTAAGGAGCGGCAAGATTCGATGAAAAAATTGATTATAGTCATATTGGTAATCTCATTGGTCATAGTCGCCTGGATTGCATTTAGATACGTATGGGCCTCTTACTATAATCGCGGCTCAAACTATATGACCCGTGGCGAATATGATCAGGCTATCTTATGTTTCGACAAGACGATTAAGATACAGCCAAAATTTGCCCCGGCATACTGTAATCGAGGGACTTGTTATTATGAGAAAAGCGAATATGATCGGGCCGTCCTTGATTTTACCAAGGCCCTTGAGATAAATCCACAGCTTGTTGACGCTTACTACAATCGAGCGACCACCTATTACCAAAAACAGGAATATGGCAGGGCATGGGAAGATGTTCATAAAGCTCAAAGTATGGATTATCAAATTCCTCCGGATTTTTTGAAGGCTCTTCGTGACGCTTCAGGAAGAGACAGATGATTAAGCTATTTACATTTCAATACCTTTTTTCTATAGCTTTCCACACGCCGGCTGTTTTGAGTTATTGAGGCTCTTATCAATCCGGATGTGAAAGTGGTAAGTTAAATACTGAAATACTTCTGTTGAAGTCGCACCTGGTTTTTTATCTTTTATGGCATCCCATGATTCCTATCGGCGGCTGATTTTCCTTTACTAACACAAGAAACGTTCTTTCGTCGTAAGCACCGCCGGCGTCTGTGAGGCGAACATTTACGTAATGCAGCCCGATATCATTCGGGGTTGTTGCCCAGTGCCAGCGATAACGATATATCTTGCATTTGCCCTGCGGATCATTTGGGTCAAAACGATTTTCATATGGTTTAGGTTCGATGACTATATTCTGGCCGGTGGTGATGGAAATAGTTACCGGTGTGCCTTCTGGTTCGGTTGCCTTAAAATTATTTTTATAAGTCGTGCCGGCCGGTATTACGGCATAGCCCAACGGTTCGCTCAGGCATAAGTTGGGGTCGTAGCTGAAAGGAACTGTTTCGGGATTTAATACCGGCGGCCGCGAGGGCTGATATGTAAAAACAAGAAAGCCCGACAAAACAGCAAGAACCGTTGATTGTAAATTCATTACAAATATCTCCATAGTTGCGGAGTTGATTAAAGTAATCGCCGCTGATTTTATTAGATTACCAAATCTATCAAAAAATTACAACTATCTACATATGCCGCCTTAATCATTGCTGATGTTATCAGCCATTGAGCTAATTAACTGAGAGAAGTCCTAAT
>CAZIAN010000036.1:0-20398 GCA_964537355.1 uncultured Pirellulales bacterium
GCCCTCGTCATCCCCGGCGGCGAGTCGACAACTATCGACAAGCTCCTGCGAGCATTCGGGCTCTTCGAGCCGCTCCGCGCGCGGCTTCGCGAGGGAATGCCCGCGCTCGGAACGTGCGCGGGGATGATCCTGCTTGCCGACGCCATCGTCGATGGCGGATTTTACAGCGAACATTGTCTCGCGTATCAAGGTAATGGCGCAGTTGGACATTGCAGAGAAGCGTTTGCCGCAGGATGGCCGAATTAAGATACGTATTGACGGTGATGGCTTTGACCTGCGGATTTCTGTACTGCCTAGTTCATATGGTGAAGCTGTCAATATATGAATCTTATCACAACACATGAGATTTATGCCGTTGTTTCAGTTGGGGCTTGACCAATCTGATATGCCGGCCGTCACAGACCTTATAGAACGACCAAATGGTGTGGTTCTTGTAACCGGGCCAACCGGCAGCGGTAAGACCACATTTCTGTATGCGTGTCTTAGTCGAATAAACGTTATATATCGTAAAATATTGACCATTGAGGATCCTATAGAATACCGTATGGACGGCGTAGTTCAGATGCAAACTCTGGCGAAGATCGATTTTTCATTTGCCAGAGCCCTTCGCAGTATGCTCAGGCATGATCCTGACGTGATGATGATTGGTGAGATACGGGATACTGAGACAGCTCAGATTACGGTACGCAGTGCTCTCACAGGTCACCTGGTGTTTAGTACCCTGCATACAAACGATGCGGCCGGTGCTATTGCCAGACTGCTCGATATGGGGATAGAGCCGTTTTTGGCGGCATCTTCCTTATTGGCTGTGTTAGCTATCAGGCTGGTAAGAGTCCTTTGTCCGCACTGCAGGCGCGAAGTACGTGTCGAACCGTTTATGCTTGAGAAGCTGGGTGTAACTGAATCTGAATGTGATGTTGAGATAATATTTGAGCCTGTGGGTTGTAAGCACTGCCGTCATACTGGTTTTTCGGGACGAGTTGGGATATTTGAAATACTACGTATAAACGAGCCTATTCGTGAATTGATTCAGCGCCGTATTGCAACAGGCAATATAAAAGCCGAGGCGATAGCAGCGGGAATGAAAACACTGCGTCAGGATGGCTGGCGTAAGGTTAAAGCAGGTATAACCAGCATCAGCGAGATCTTGCGTGTAAGCCACGCCGACGAACTTATGAGGGCAGACATTTAAATGGCCACATTCCAATATATGGCAAAATCGAGTCCACAGGGAAAAGTACAGGGAACGATAGATGCAGACTCTATTAGTTCTGCGGCTCAACGCCTAAGATTTCAAGGGCTGTTCCCAGTCCGTATTGAACCAAAATCTTTTGCCGAGAAGAGGCTTGCTGTATTTGAGCGGCTTAGCCTAAAAAGAATAGGGCCGGGTGCGCTCTCCGAGTTTACGAACCAGTTAGCGAGTCTGCTCGATGCCGGTGTGCCTCTTGAGCGTTCCTTGAGACTGCTTGAGCGTCAGATTTCAACCCCCCTTTTGAAAAGATGCGTGTTGGAAGTCACTGACTCGTTATGCAAAGGTAAATCACTGGCCACGGCGTTATCGGCTTATCCGAGGATATTTTCCGGAACCTATGTAAGTATGGTCAGAGTTGGCGAGGAGACTGGTCTGTTAGCTGATATGCTTAGAAGGCTTGTCAAATCGCTGGATGAAGAGTACCAGTTACGTAGCAGGCTAAAGACTGCCATGGTATATCCTGTCTTTTTAAGCTGTGTGGGATTAGGTACGGTCATAGTTCTTATGGTGTGGGTAATACCGAAATTCAGCTCTTTCTTCGCCTCACTTGAGCAACAATTGCCTCTGCCAACGAGGCTCGTTATAGAGATAAGTTCCATTCTGGCCAAAACTTGGCCGTTAATACTGATCGGAAGTGTGTTGGTTGTATTATTTGCTTTGCGGCTGCTGAAAAACAAAAGTGTTAAATTAGCGTTTGACAAGCTCTGCTTGCGCATACCTGTGGTAGGCGGACTTATTATCAAAATTCAATTGGCACAGCTTATGCGAACATCAGGAATTTTGCTCTCGCATGGTGTCAATATGATCAGTACCCTTAGCATCACAGGCGAGACCCTGAGCAACAAGTTTATTGCCTCTCAGGTGTGTAAAGCCCGTGATGGAGTGGCCAAAGGCGAGAAACTCCACGAGTGCTTTGCTGAAAATCAGGTTTTCCCGGCAACGGTGCTTGGGGTGATGGCCGTCGGACAGGAAAGTGGGAATTTACCGCAGATGCTTGTGCGGGTTAGCGAGCAATATGAACAGCAGACCGAACGTCAAATAAAAGCTCTGACAAGTATGATAGAGCCTGTGATGATTCTGGTTATGGGCAGCATCGTAGGATTTATAGTGGTCTCTATGCTTATGCCTATTTTCAAGGTAAGCGCCCTGGTTCATTAAGTGTTCTGGAGATTGAGATTTTGGAATGGCTTACAGCGCCCACAGATAAAATATGAAATTTGAGCCGAGTCCGGAAGATAATAAAGGGGAAAATTGCTGTCTCCATTACAATGGTGACGTTAAGTTGTTTGAAGTTAGTAAAAGTAGCAGGTGGTATGTAATGAAAGGGAATATTCATGAGCAGGAACAAAGTTAGAAAGGCATTTACCTTAATGGAACTGCTTCTAGTGGTTATCATTATAGGGGTTTTGGCTGCGATCATGCTACCAAGTTTTTCGGGACGAAGTGAAGAAGCACGAATAACACGTGCAAGGACAGAGATTGAGAGCACACTGGGATTGGCACTGGACATGTTTGAATCCGATATTGGCAGTTATCCGTCGACCCAACAAGGTCTGGATGCCTTGATTAGAAAACCAGAGGGAGCTGACAACTGGCGGGGACCGTACATCAAGAAATCCAACAGGTTTGAAGATCCCTGGAGGAACGAATACAACTACCAGTTTCCTGGTCAGCGCAACACATTCGGTTACGATTTGATAAGTCCAGGATCAGACGGTCAGTTTGGAACGGAAGATGATATTTCAAATTTCGATGAAGACCCACAAAACAAGCCATGGTAAATTAATTTGCGGCTTTACTCTGATAGAGCTATTGCTGGTACTTGTTCTCATGGCGATAAGTGTGGCTACTATAGTACCTCGGATTGGCGATAGCGTATCCGGCTGGCAGGTAAGGGAAATCTCGAAAAATATGCTGGCCACAATCAAACTGTCTCGGCAACTTGCTTTAACCAGGCAGGAGGTAATATCTTTTGTTCTGGATATCGACAGCACCAGTTTCACAATAAAAAAAGCTGGCCGCACTGTTGATTCGTATGGTACGGCTGATGAATCTTTGGTTCCAAGACAATTTTTTGGTAAAGGTGCAACAATAGTCCGGCTTGAAGGATTCCAGGATATCGGCAACGAAAAGAGCCTTGTGTTTTGGCCCGACGGCAGGACGGAAAAGGCACATGTTATTTTGACTTCTGAAAAGGACGGCAAGACTGCTAAATGGCACATTTTCATTGGGAATGATGGTTCAGCCGTTCTCCGGGAGGTAGCTAACAAATGAATAAAAATTTTGCCGGTTTTACCATTATGGAAGTAACTCTTGCACTTACGTTGCTGACAGTGGGGATGCTTGGTCTGGCGGGTGTGTTTTCACAAATCGTAACCTCTAATACTGTAATTAAGCAAAAGCAGATAGCCGCCCTTCTGGCGACTACTAAGCTGAATCAGTTGCGGACGATGGCCTTGGCCGAAATAAGCGAATTAAAAGGGACCTTTGATGAGCCGTTTCAGCATTATAGCTGGCAAGCCGGATTTAACTATCAGTTGGATAACGACAGAGTCGCTGATGTATGGTTGGAGATCAAGCACAAATCAGGTACCGCTGTAAAATTATGGACCCGGATATTATTCACAAATGCTGAGTGACAAAACGAAATTTTGGAACGGATTTACGATAGTCGAGCTTACGGTGGCGCTATCGGTTTCTGCGATGGTGTTAGCGACTGGCTATGAACTATTTAAGACCTTAAGAGCCGTAGGCGGCAAACAGGACCAATTTATGACCGAGTCGGAGCGGATAATAAATGTTCTGGATCAAATCAGAGAAGATCTGCTACATGCGGTTCCAAATGCTTATGGGCAAGAAGCCGTATTTGTGGGTAATAATATAATCTTTGATTCCAATGAATCTAAGCTGCTTCAGTTTTATTCGCTTGGCGTGACGGACCGGTTTAATGAAATCTGCGGCGTGCGTCAGATTCACAGAATTGCATATGAGTCAATAAAAGAAGAAGATTCAATATGTTTGCACAGAACTGTAGTGCCGATAGTTACAAAAGATAATTCTTCCAGTGACCAAAATAAGGAACCAATCTTGGATAAAATCGATGAAATTAAGATATCATTTCACAATGGCAGCAGGCTGGAAACCTCGTTTTCTTCAAAACAGTATCTACCTGTCTATGTCAAACTCGAACTTACCGCATATGGCCAGGTCTGGCCGTTGGCGGTGAAGCTGCCTTGTGGTACTGCAAATACGGAGTAAGTCTTATGATACGACAGGAAAGCCACCGGAAAGCTCTGGTATTGATTGTAGTAGTATATATTATAGCCTCACTGAGTATGTTGGCCTTTGCTTTGGCATATAGGAGTAGAATAGCTATAAAGAGAACGAGCCTTTTAACTGAGAGACTCCAGCAGGACCAACTTGCCCTTGCTGCCTGTACACAAGCCCGCAGTATTCTGGCGGCAGATGACCGGAATGTAGATTGTCTTGACGAACCGTGGTCCGGACGGCACAAACTCATACCGGTTGAAATAGCTTACCAGTCGGTTGATACGAACGACACTCCGTGGGAGGTGAACTGGGAATTGGTCGATGAATCTGCAAAGATTAATGTGAACCTTGCCTCGGCTGACCTGTTTTTAGAGATAGAATCCCTTGATGAAGCTGCTGTTGCATCAATCCTGGACTGGATTGACCAGGACGATATACCTAATCCGGATGGTGCAGAGGATGATTATTATTCCAGCTTAGAGTCTGCTTACAAATGTAAAAATGGCCCTGTTGACAGTATGGAGGAGCTTCTGTTTATAAAGGGAATTTCATCGCAAATTTATTATGGTTCTAATATGAATCAGGGAGGCAATCTTTTGACTGAAACGAGTGCTGATTCTGCTGAATTCACAGAAGAGAATTGGCAAGATAATAATGTAGGCCTATATGATATGATGACAGTTTACGGTGATGGCAGGATAAACATAAATACGGCATCCAGGCAGGTTCTGGGTGCCATACCATTACTTTCTGATGCTGCCGTAAGTGAAATCGTTTCCAGGCAGAAAAGTCTGGCACGGAAGTTTAGTTCAATAGCCGATATAGAGAATAGCGACAATTTCAATGTAACTGACAAACTGTTGCTGACACAGATAGCTAAATTCAATTCAAATCATTTTCAACTCATTATAAATATCCGCATGAAAGGGAATTCCTTTTGGTGTGAATATGTGGCGATTATTGAAAGGCAGGGAAAAAACACCCATGTTCTAAGCTGGCAGCGTAAATCTCGAACGATGCTTAAAAACATAATCCATTTTGGCGTTAACGATAACGAAAGTGTATCTTCACAAGGATGAAAGCAATGGCTTTTTTCAAACCGCTACTGAGTGCAAATAGAAGGACTGGTCTGGTCTTTGTGCACGATCAAGGCATAGACATACAGGTCCGTTCATGCAAGGGTAATCGCCTTCACTGGCAGCATTTTATGGATTCTGCAGATATCGAATCCGATCGTAAAACTGATCATCTTGACATACCAAGGGTGGCTAACTGGGTGCTTGTTATTCCTTCTTTCCAGTGCATTACGAGATATGCTTTTCTACCATCGGCTGACTGGACAGAGGTCGATGAAATGCTCGAATTTGAACTGCCGAATATAGCCCCGTATAATACTCAGCCCTGGGTATGGGACTTTTCGGTTATTGGTCAACAGGAAGATAGTGCATCGAAGATACTGATTGTCCTTTCGCCAATGTCTATAATCGACCGTCACTTACTAAGTTTACTATCCTTGGGTATCAAACCCCAGGTTATCACCACAAGCGCAATGTTTCACGGTCTTCTACTGAGCAAAGGAAAAACTTTACCGGACTCGAATTCAGTGGGATGTTTCTTTTCTAATAATGATTATATGGATTTTTTTATAATTGAAAATGGTAAGGTTTCTTTCTTACGCGGCGTCCAGTTAAAGAAAGAACTTTGTGAAGACTCAAGACTTATGGAGGCTGAAATTAAACGCTCTTTATCCACGATTAAAGACCACGGATATATCGGCAGTCCTGACGCGTTCCTTACAATCAACACAAATAATTCTACGACAAATTTTGCTAAGATTGTCGAAGCGGTTCTGGGCGTTTCTGTCAAGAAGATAGAATCTGCCTCTTTATACAACGAACGTTTATCAATTATTGATAAACTCCCGGCTCTTGGCTTGAATCACAATTTTTCATCCGCCTACCCTAAAACCCAAGTCAATCTACTCCCCAAGCATCTAAAAGAGAAGCACCACCATAGTAACAAACGCAGGCAGATGGCACTACACGCCCTAAAAGTATGTCTGGTTCTGCTGCTGGCCTTTTTATGCCTGAAGACCAATATCAGGCGTAAGAATCGCCTGCTTGAAAGGTATGAGCAAAGGCTTTCCGCCATCAGTCCTATGGCTGAAAAACTCCAGTTCCTTCAGCAGCAATTGGCAATTATTGAAAACCAACTGCATGGCGATATTGCAACGCTCGACATCATCTCCGAGTTATACAGGGTTTTGCCGGGAGATGTAACGGTTCATTATCTTAGTATCGAACAAGATAATAAGATCGTGATAAGGGCACAATCGAGGCTGCTTTCACAGGCCTTCGACTGCATAAGTCCGCTCGAGCAGTCGGATTATTTTGCCGATGTAAAGCAAAACTATGCCAATCAACGCCAGATACAGGGCAGTGTTCTGATCGATTTCGAGATTGTTGCAAATCTTCAAAACGCCAACGGCGGAAAGGATAAAAAATGAATCCTTTGCAGCATATTTCTATTAGAGGCGGTAAATTTGTAATTGCAGGGCTGGTTATCCTGGGTATCAGTGTGGTTTATTTGCTATTTTTCTCCATACCTATACGCAACTGGCTTGACCTCAACAGTCGATTAGTCCTTACGAAGAACAAGCTTCTTAAGATGGAAGAAGCGCTGTATCGCCGGGATCAGGTCGAAGCTTTATGTAAAAAATTTGAGCAGCGCATTCTTGCAACAGGTACTGATGCGGAAGAGCTTGGTTTCATGCTGAAAGAGCTGGAAGCAGTTACTCGCGCAAGAGATATTCAGGTTAAAAGTATAAGACCCCTACCAGCGCAATGGATAGGTAATTACAGGAAATTTCTCGTATTGTTGCAGGTCGAAGGCAGAGTACACAATACGCTCGAGCTTCTGTACTCTATCGATACTTCGCCGAAAATCCTGACAATTGAATCTATAAAAATCCAGGCTCTGAGAGCCGGCCCCAACCTTCTATCCGCTAATATTCTTATTTCAAGGACATCTGCAGGCAGCCAGCTCCAGCAGCAATATAAGTAGTTTCAGTTTCGTATTTACCGTACATAAGCTAAGTTTTTGTCACTAAAATATTTACTCTTCTTTTACTGGTTAAATGCCGGCATCCACTTTATTGTTATATAGTACTTTAATCTTCACAAATCCTGAATATTAAGCGGATGCAATCGCAATCGAAATCCCAGGATAGTGTATGTTGTGGCATATAAAAAACAGAATCTCTAATGAAGTTCTGAAAAAAAAGAACGTATTGTTTTCTTACACTACCAGACTGTGGCAAGGGCTTCGGCGTTTCACCCGTCAGAATTCGATAACGATAACTATCGCTTTCCTTTCTATAGGCTTATGCTCACTCACCTTATATATATTGATATTTCCATTACCGGACCTACCTGTGCCAAACTTCGCAGATAAAGGACCAATAACATCCAACGATATCCAGGCCAGATTCATGGCTCCGATTGAGACTTACACGGGATTGCTAAAGACTCGTGATTTGTTCAAACCTTCGATACCGATACCATCCCAAAAAAAGATTGGCAAAACTACTGCTCAACAACTAGCTCAGCGACTGCAGTTTTTAGGTACCACTGGAGATAAAAACAACCTGTCTGCTTTTGTATTTGTTCCCGAACGGGGCCCCGGTTTGTTCCAGGCCGGCGACAGAGTTGCTGAGTTTGTTCTGATAGAAATTAGAAAAGACAGCTTGGTATTGGAACTTGAGAACGAACAGATAACTCTCGAGCGGTAGCTGCCGGAGATGAGAATATAAATAGCTTGAAGGGAGAAAAATGAATTTCTTCAAAATAATCCTCACATTATGTCTTTTTGCCATACTGCTGTTATCTTCACCAACAAGGTCACAGCAGCAATCTGCAGATAACTCGTCGATATTCGGACCTGATGCCGGGCAAAAACGCATTGACCTGGACATTCTCAACATGGATGTCGAATCTGTTCTCAAGATTATCTCTGACACCAGCGGCTGGACAATCATCCCCTCCCAAAGAGTACACGGCAAAGTCAGCCTATGGAGTAAAAGTGCAACCGCACGTCAGTTGTTGGATAAGCTGTCGCTCGTTAATAATTACATTTATCGACAAGAAGAAAATGTCATCTACCTGATGACAAAAGATGAATACGAGGAACTCTTTGGACGAACTACAAAAACTTTTTGTCTTAAGCACCAGAGGGCGGAAAACATAAAGCAGTTGCTGGAGAACAGCTTGACCAAGACGGGAAGACTCGGAATAGATTCCTGGAGCAATACTATTGTTGTCAATGATACGGCAGAGAACCTTAAAAAGATTGAATTGCTTGTTGCAAGACTGGACCAGGGCTTCGTTCAAAAACGTTTTCAACTCGTTAACGCTAAGGCTGCTGAAATCGCAGAGATACTTAATAAAATTTGTCCCAAAGAGGGTCCCCTCCAAGCCGAGACTAGAACCAATTCTATCGTCGTATTCAACTCTCAGAGCAATGTTGAACGAATCGCCGGGCTGATAGCCCAGCTTGACCAGGATGCGGTCACAAGGGTCTTTCAGATCAGGTTTCAGCAGGCCTCTGAACTTGCAAGGCAGATATCTGATTTTTTCAGTAGCGGCGGCAGCGCCGGCGGCGAAGCCAGGAAAGCCGACCTTACCAGTCAAGTTATCGTATCTGACGCAACAAATCAAATTATTGTTACTGGCAGTGCTTCACAGGTTAATTACGTTGCAGGCATCCTTGAAGAATTGGACAGCAAAGTGATTACGACGACTATTCCATTAAAACGCCTCAAAGCCTCACAAGTTTTGCTTCAGGTATCGCATCTTGTCAGCAAGCCGGAGAATATAACGGCAGATTTACAAGGCAACCGCCTGATTATTCGTGACAATACGCATAATATAGAACAGATCCGTAAAGTAATTCAGGAGCTTGATGAGGTTCTTGTTACCAGGGTATTTTCACTCGAATATGCTATCGCAGCGGATATAGAAAATGCACTTAGGCCGCTGGTTACCAACCCGGAAACACTCCGAGTAGAGCCGCGAACGAACCAAATTATAATCTGCGACAATATTTCTCAGGTAGCCAGAATAGAAAACTTAATAAAAAAGCTCGATTGTGAAGATGCATACTTTACCCGAACCTATCATCTGGAACATGCATCAGCTTCTCATGTTGCCGGCATGATTGAGGCATTTCTTCCAAGACGGAGTATTCAGGGAACATATCAGGGTACAGTTGATAGAAAAGAAGCTGTTGCAGGTTATGAATCCGGTGAGAGGGCCCCCATACAATCTGATCGCATTACAGCTGGTACGGGTTCAGAACCGCCCCGGCCTCGCGAAAGTGCCGGCTCAGCCCCGGGCCTGGCAGCCACACAAAGCTCAAGAAAAGAAGTAGCGGCTCCCGCTGCCGCAAAACCTCCGGTCAGTCCAGGCCCTGAGGCAGTACCCGGATCAGAAGCTATGCAGACTGCTGTAGAAAGTCTTGGCACAGCAGGCACGGTCGTAGCTGATGATCGAAGCAATACGGTTACGATTACTGAAACTCTTGCGATACTTACCAAGATTGAACAACTGATAAAGGACCTTGATGTTCCCGTTTACTCATACAGCTATACCGTTAAATACCGTCAGTTGGACTCCATGGAATTAGACACCAAGCTCGCCAATTTCCTGCGGGCGGATGAAGACAGCTTCTCCATAGACAACCAGACTCACTCCATACAGTTTACCACAATACCTTCAATTGCGGAAAGAATCCTGGAAAACCTTGAAAAATGGGACAAACCTGCAAAACAGGCCCTTATTCGTGCAAGAATTCTTGCTGTAAGTACCAGTACACTAAAGGACATAGGTATTAACTTTGAATCGTTTTTCGATATCGATGGCGTTGATATTATACTTGGAGGCTCTCTACCGTCCCAGGTAGGAGTCGATCACGCCGGCTCTCTTACAGTACGTAAACTTACCGGAACAGAGTATGAGGCAATAATCAGGGCTATAGAAAGTGACAGCCAGAGTCAGATATTAGCAAATCCTCGTATCCTCGTTCTTGATGGCCGATCGGCCGAAGTTCGGATGGCCACGGATGAGCCCTTCACGGAAACGAGCATAGACTCAGATAGTGGCAGGATTATAGAAAATATCCGATTTCTGCAGGTTGGTACAATCCTGCAGGTGCAACCCAGTATCAAGGAAGATAACACTATTGAAATGGATATCGCTCTGGATGCCAGCTCACTTATCTCGATAAGAAATGGCGTACCGGTAGTAAATCGCAATATCGCAACCTCTACCGTGTCCGTGACGGATAATCACGTCTTGATGATAGGAGGTTTAAGATTCAAGCGTGACATCAATGTCGCTGAGAAAATTCCGGTTCTGGGTGATGTGCCGCTCGTTGGGGGCCTTTTCAGATCTAACAGAAAAGAGCTTGCAGACACTGAGTTGGTGCTTTTTTTGCAGCCTTCAATAGTAGCAGCTTCACAAGGCAAAGAAGAACCATCACAGAACGATGATTATGGAGCCTCTGAGCAGTTGATGTGGGATGCCGCAGCCGATGAGGGATACAATAGATAATAATACTAACTGGGCTATTTTGGACTGACTGCCGGCTGTTTTTTACTCAAGGAGGCACTTGGCACATTGCAGGTCTGATGACGACCTTTGAGCGGATGGATTATGCGGGTCTTTATATCTACAAAACTACCTAAATTAGTTAGAACAGATATCAATCCGCATTTACCTGTTTTGCTATGCTGTTCTTAAGAACAATCAAGTCGCAAAGTTATAGCAAAGGAAATCTAGCCATGAGGTAACCTTTTTTATTCGAAAATGGCACACAACTCAAAAATACAGCTTGATGAAGATAGGCGGTTGATGTTAATGGCGGCCCGGGATGATAAAGCTGCTTACGGCAAGCTATACAGGAAATACTTTTCAATTGTAACCAACTATATCACGAGCCTTAACGGGCAGCGCGAACCGCCGGAAGACGTTGCTCAGGAAGTATTTGTTCGTGTGTGGCGGAATAGAGCCGGATATCGCCCCGATGCAACTGTGAAAACCTTTCTCTTTGGTTATACAAAAAATGTTTTACATGAGAAACAAGCTTTAGACTCTAAAAAAGCAGCGGTTTATATTCACAACTTTACAAATTTGAGCTCAAAACTAACTCAGCATAACGCGATAACACCAGACGATGACATTATCAAATCCATCAAAAAGCAAATTGCGGCACTACCCGACAAACAGAGACAAACCTTCGAAATGGTTTATATCAGTGGCTTTTCCACTGCTAAGGCTGCTGAAATCCTTCAATGCTCTCATCAGTCTATTTACTACAACTTGTTCCAAGCACGTAAAAAATTACGTAAATTCATTAATCGTTTATAGAGGCAGTCTATGACAAGAAGGGAAAAATTGAGGATTAGATGAACGGAGGCCAAAAAAATGGTTTTCTAAGCCTGGTATATATAGAGAGTTATAAAAATATTCAAAAAATTTCGAAATTGCATAAAAGTTTTTAGGCATTTCTCTCATTAAGTAACAGAAGATTAAGGTTAGGTACTCAGGCCTGATAAAGACCTGAGAGTGCTCGATGAAAACGTTTAATATACTTTGAATTTACTTCCGGAGCAAATGACTTAAATAAAAGATACCTTTTGGTCAGCTTAGAAATTGATTTTCAGGCACAGAGATATGAAAACAGCGTTGGATTTGGATCTAATAATTGGCAAGGATGAGTAATCAAGCGGGAATGGATATACCATATCTACAACAATGCAGATTATAGTAGTCAAAATTGAGGGATATACTGGATATGCAATCGTTTAAATGTCTGATATTCGCAGCTATTTTTAGCGTGATAGGTTGTGGGTTTATAATTTACCATGGTTTCTCCGGAACTCTCATATCGGGAATCAAATCTACCCTTTATTACAAACAACCTAAAGGCTTGGTTAGTAAGGAAAATGTTTATGATTTCGGTCCTATACTACCAGATGAAGCAAATAAATGCGAACATATGTTTACATTGAAAAACACATGCGATCAAAGTATAAAAATCATGAAGTACTCCAGTTCATGTGGCTGTACTGTTCTAAATATACCTAAAAAAGCAATTTTACCAGGACAAACGGTAGAAGTTCTTGTCACCGCCCATCTAGGTTCAAAGTTCGGCAAAAGGGAAGTTGTTGTTTCTCTTGAAACAGATAATCCAGATAATCCTGAGTTACTACTGAAAATTAAAGCTCAAATTGATGCACCTGTGGCACTTTCTCAAGATGTACTGTACTGTGGAAATTTGCAGCCTGGAGAGCAAAACACTCGTACTGTGAAACTTTTAAAACGTAACAAGTCTCAACAAATTCGATTACTGAAAATTACTAATAACAGTAAAAACGTATCAATATCTCATATAGATAATGATAATATGATTGGAAATATCCCTATATCAGAGCAAGGAGAAGAATTTAAAATTACGGTTACCGGCTCAAACGCTAAAGGTGAAGAGGCAACTACGATTGTATTCCATACCGACTTGATGGAGTTTCCTGAATTGAAGTTGTCTATCTTGGCTCAGTACGAAGGTATCATAAAAGCTATTCCCAACATGCTAATATTTCGTACTGAAAGTGATATTGGTGAAGATATAAAAATAATTCGCATCACTACAAAACGAAACAATAACACGCCAAAATGCGAATTGGTATCGCAGTATAGTTCAAATCCTTTTTCTATTGAAAAAATCAAGACTATGTTGGAATCAGATCAATCAACAACATTTGTATCTGTTAAGTGTGATTGGGAAAATGTTAAGGAAGAAAATAGGCGCAGTATTTTACGGGTCACAAACGACACACAAAAATTGAATATACCAATAGTGGCATTTGTGAAACGTCAGGAAAATTAAAATGCTTATAATTAACCAAAAACATTTCATATCTTTAAAGTTATATGACATTTATCCCATCATTCACAATGCAAGACCTCCACCTTTTAGAGTTAATGAATCTTTTTATAAACAGTTTTAAGTAAAAATATCTTTAAAATCTTTTCAAACAGGAGAATAAAAATGCGAAAGTTAATGATTTATCCAAGTTTAACAATTGTATTATTGCTTATCATCGGAGGCGTCATGGCGTTTGATATGTCAAGTTCAGACGCTTTGGCTGTAAGTAATATTGATACAGCTAGACTATCTTCGCTTTTTGGTGGCGTATGCACTCACGAGTGGGGATGTGAAACGGACGAGGATCATTGTGATGAATACACTAATGATTGTGACACGGCAGGAGAACATGGGGCAAGTTGCTACAGGTGTACATCCGACAGTCAGAAAGAGTCATGTCACGACTGGGGTGTTTGTATTGGTGGCAGTTGCTCATCATGTCAAATAGATGACGACCATGATTGTGGGGATAAAAAGCACGGAGCATGTATCTTTTCCAGTAAAAGCTGCGGCAATCAAATAGACGACGGCAACTGTGGCACAGTCACCCAGTGTACAACTATAGGTGGCTGGTAATCGAAAAAAGATGGAACTAAAAGAACTTAGAATACTCTAAACTAAGTAGATAGTAACAATTTGATGGTTGCCGTTTTGGTTCTTTGATGAGTATCATACTTCTTTATCTCGGATAGACCCAAATGGCAACCATCAACTTAACTGTCTCAAAATCTGTGTTTGAGGTATAATATATTAGGTCATTGTTACTTGTCAGAATATTTACGAGGGGCGAATGGGATATGTGATTTGCAAGAAGTGGTTTGAAAGCAAGAGCTTAGGGCCGACTCTAAATAATTCTGCCACATTCGCTGGGACAGTATCCATCAAAATAATGATATTTTAGGTAAGAGAGGAACTTGTACAATGAGATTTTTTACATTTTTAATAGGATTTTTCGTTTTTATATATACCTTGTCGATAGGAAATTATGTTTACGCAGATAATTTTCTTAGCGAAGAGGAAAAAACCAGTATTCGTGATCGTATCGTTTCAGAGCAGCTTAAAATCAATAATCTCTACGTTAAGTTTAATCTTATAATAACCAAAGATAATGGCGAGCCCCCTCTTCAACACATGTATGAGTGGGCAATGAGTGGTGAAAAACAGTATCGCAAGCGCTATTTTTCTACACCTGTTGGTGAGCCACTAAGCGAACGGTTTGGACTTGCGGTTTGGGATGGAAAGTTTCTCAAAGCATACGATTCTCTGATTAATAACGGTTCGATTAGAAATAAGTATGATTCTAAGGATCCCCGTCAACCAAAAACTACCTGTCCATATACAAGACTCTTAGGGAGTCTTGATGAGGGATTGATATCAAAGATGTTAACAACAACGCCGCTCGGAAATTGGAAAGCTGAATGGATGGATAACGGTACGAATGTGGTCTTCCGATATAAAATACCCGGCCATGAGCGTGAATGGACGTTCGACTTAGAGAAGAACTGTATGATTACCAAGTATGTAAGCATAATTAAGTCTTTTGATGGAAAAATTGCTTCAGATTTAAAAGTTACCGTCAGTGAATCCCAGGAGGTTAAGCCCGGGATATGGCTACCAACAAAAAGTAATACTCATGCTGTTTTTTACTATCCAGATCAAACTATGATTCGTGACAATGATATTATCGTAGAGGAAATAAAATCTAATGAACCAGATATAGAGGAGTCGTTCCATTTTGAGTTTCCGGAGGGATCACAGTATTATGATTATGTTATTGGCCAAACCATTATTCCTTATCTTTCAGAAAAAGGGCTTCGGCAAGAACTTGACAAGACGATAGATGATATAATAGAAATGAAAGATGAGGAGAAAAGCATAAATAGCATCCCACCTTCGAAACCTGCCAAAATAACAGAGAATACAAAACTAAAAGAAAAGGATGATTTTGAAATTGTGGGTCTGATTCAGGAAGAAATAGGACCAAACTCTAAACAGATGAAATCCACTAAGAGCTTGTTTCAACAATTCAGGTGGTTCTGGTTTGCTCTACTAATTGCAAGTCTATTTGTTGTTGTAGCCCTGTACCGTGGTTTCGTATTAAGGCGAAGAAATGATGCCAAAAATAAATGTGGTATTTCATTTAAAGAAAAGGTGTAATATGATAGAAAAAAAGAGCTTTTTGTGGCGAAGTATTTCACTTGGCATTGTTATATTTTTCTGCTTGATAATCATTTTTACATATCTACCTATTCGCGTTTTTTTTAATTGTAGAGGACAAAATGTAAAATTAGAGGAAAATAATTCAGATAGAAACACTTTGATTAAACATGAAGAATATAAGGAATCAGGTCAAGCATCTCAGAAAAATCCCAAAAATAGTACGATATCTCATACTTCCGACCTTCATCCCATAACAGGTATGACTCTCAATCAATTACGTACACGTTGTGGAGTTAACTGTCTCTACGTAATAAGTAAGTACTACAATATCGATATCTCATATGAGGAACTGCGGTTGCTCCTTAATCCAACACAGCTTGGGATCTCAATGCTAACTCTCAAGGAAGTAGCCGAGGGACTTGGATACGAGGTTAAAGCTCTCGAACTTAGCGCTAAAGATATCATGCGGTTTAGTGATCTCATGATTGCTTTGTTCGTACCTCAGGACAAGCAGAACATCATAGGCCACTATACTGTGTTGATTCCCATGGCTTCAAAAGGAGGGGTCTGGATACTCGACCCACCGCATAGGAAGATATGGGTTGACCAACAAAGCTTAGAAAATAGTGATATTTCGCCATTACCTGTACTACTTCTTCGTCCAAAGATTATTACCCATCCTTCAAGAGAAAATGCTGCGATTGATCGGCGGTAGATGTGATAGAATGTCCACGATGTTAGCAGGGCCGTAGGAGGCAGGTTATTGAGCTACCGATACTTGAGATATGTGATTCGAGAGATTCACCACTTATGCCAAAGATTGCTTTGAAGCTGCGCTTCATTGCGGCGAAACGCTAACGATGCATAGCATTTTTACAAATTTTTCGGAAAAAGTACGAAAAAATGCCAAAAAACACCCATTTCCAAAATCACCCTCATTATGAACTAAAAGATTATGGCCGCATATATTGGTTTGGTTACTTTGCAACCTCTTAAACTAAAACGATAGACAATCCCCCGAAAGTTTTGTTAGAGAATTCCCCTTTTATGGCGATATAGGCTGGATATGCTCCGGAAAACTTTGCTCAGATAACATACCTGACGAGACTAATAAGCTGGCTTTATAGTTGCCCCCGATTCGAGCTATCGAGGTACAGACAATAAAGTCATATGCCTTCCGGCCATTCTGGCTGGCCGCTCAACTTTCGCCAAATCCTGCATTAATTCAGTCATATCTTGGAGCATTTCATAGCCTCTGTCCCAGTGCAGCATCTGATGTTCGCGGAAGAACAAAAACAGTTACATCTGTAACTAACTGAAAAACCAAGACTTATGATAATTCTCTAAAAAAGTTTTAAAAATCGAAATTTTCCATAAAAGATTTTGGGCATTTCTCTCATTAAGTAATAGAAATATCTGGTTTTGAGCACCAATTGTTTCAGATTGGAATTATGAAATGATGGCTTGGATAAAGGGTTGTAGAAGAATATGAACTGTAAGAAAGTACAATTTTTGATGTGTTTATATATTGCAGATGATCCTGCACTTACGGCTAAGGAACGCTCAGCTTTCGCAAATCATCTGAGAGATTGCCAGGAATGCGCCAGAGAATACGAGGAGAGCAAATTTGTTATCGATTTAGCCAGAGAGCATTTGCAAGTCAGCGAAGATACTCTTGCCCTTATAGAAAAAGCAAAGAAACAGGTCAAACCACACATGACAGTCGAAGAAGGCTGGCAAGACCTTTGCAGGTGTTGTCCCGGTCTTGCAGAAAGTACAGAAAAATTGAAACACCTCCAGCTTTTCCTCCGCATAGGAGCAGTTGCAGCCAGCTTGGTTATTGGCATATTAACATGGATGGTGATTTCAAATTTCTCAAAGCCACACGCTCTCCCCCAACACTCCTCCACCAAGCAGGTTGAATCTGTACCTAAACCGTCTGTTAAGGTCGAACTGATTTCAGACAATAGCAAGGTACTCATTCCCCCCGGTTATGAAATCGTTGCTGCAAAAGAACTGAAAAACCTTATCATCAACGACAAACACCGAATGGTGATAAATGTTGACACAACTCTTACCATTGAACCTTTGGTAGTAGGTAGCTGTCTGGGCTGTTTAGTCAAACTCTTTTCAGGAGAGATCCTTGCCCATGTTGAGCATGATGGCAATCCATTTGTAGTTAACACCGCTCACGGTAAAGCTGTAATTACCGGCACCATTTTTGATATTAAGGCCACAGATATCAGCACAACGCTGGTTGTTGCTGATGGTACCGTTCAATTCGAATCGGAAGAAGGTTTCGTGAAAGTAACAGCGGAGCATACATCTGAGATAGTTGCTCAATCAGCCCCCACTAAACCTACATCGTGCAATACCACTGAACTGACAGCTTGGGCAACTGACCATGAATTTAAAACCGCATTAGCCAAGATTGAGTCTTTCTCGGATGACTATGACGCCACCGCCCTTTGGCTAAGTGCGATGTCAGGTCCAATCGATCTTGAGAATATTAACTACGAGGAGTGGATTGAAGAAAAGCAAGATTGGTTCAGGGGAGAATTCCCGTGGATATTCCAGCTTCAAAGTGCTTTGGCACAGGAAGGTGTTAAAGTTGATTATCCAGAACTGTTAGTAAAGTCGGGTGATATCTGGCAGTTTATATACCCGCAGAATACACCCGGCAGAATTTCCGTTATTAACCCGGACTTACTCTTAAAGGCCGCTTCCAAGTATGGATTCGACAAACAATGGTTACTGGAAAATATTCCCGCAGATCAGCATGTAATTGGCGCTCCTATGATGAGAAAAGATAGATTTACCGGCCTAAAAGCTTTTGAGAAGTGGGCTGTTTATTTTGAGCAGTTACGACAATCACCGGATGCGCTGGATTCGGATACACTATTATATTCACTCCATGCCGGCAGGTACTTAGCTAATACAAGGACATTAGTCTGGTTTAGCATAAACAACGGCAGGTACACCTTGAAGCCGGGAGATAAAATTGCATTCCTGGCCTTACTGGAGGAAGAATTTGATACGGCCAATAATCTCACGGGGAAAATCATCGAGTTATTGTGGACGAGTCAGAGTGAGTCTTGTGGTGAATGTCAGGGATTGGTTGATGAGATTATTGAAGATATAGACAAAATAACAAGTATCGAAAAAAGGATTTTGGGATATGAAATTGGCAAGTGACATAGTACTGAAATCGCTGGGTATATGGCTGTTTATACTGGCATATGCAAAGGGTTGGCAGCTATTCAGCGAACCAATCATTGATTACTATATTTGGACACACAGACCGTTTGAACTTGTTCTTGCTATTTGGCTGCTCTTAGGTAAATCCAAGAAATATGCTTGGTTGGCCACTTTGCTTTGTTATTGCTTGTTCTCAGTGGTACCGTTGTATAAAGGCATCACGAGTGTTGAATTCTGTAGTTGCTTCGGTTCAGTATATACGAATTCATGGAAAACATTTCTTGCTTTCTATCTACCTGCAATAACAGCTCTGTTAGTGTTCAGACCAAAAGGCGAAAAGTCGTTTGCTTGGCCTTCGATTCCCCCCTTCAAAATAACGGTGTTAAGCAGCTTGGTCGTTCTTAGCCTCAGTGGACTGGTATTTGTTTCTAATGCAATCATACCCGCCTATATGGCCAAACTGAAAACTTGGGTCGTTAAAAAAGTATCCGTTAAGTGTACTGACACTGTAAAGTTATTAAAAGAAGTCACTTGGACTGTCTTATCCCATCATCATAACTACCTGATCTGTGATCAAAATTACCAATTGCTGAAAAGAATCAACCAGAATATACACAAACCAGTTGCTATCGAAAAAAGGATGACCGAATATGAAAGCCGCAAGTAACATAGTACTGAAGTTATTAGGGATGCTGTTACTAACAGCAGCAGTTCTGAAAGGTTGGCAATTGCTTACCGAGCCGGTTGCCAATAGCAATATCTGGTCATATAGGCCGTTCCTGATTCTAACGGTCGAATTTGAGCTTGCCTTAGCTATATGGCTGCTGTCCGGCCTGTTCAAAAAAGCCGCCTGGCTGGCCGGCTTGTTGTGTTTTTCCGCTTTTTCAGTTATTACGCTCTATAAGGCCATCACCGGCGCCGACTCCTGCGGCTGCTTCGGCTCAGTACATGTAAATCCCTGGATTACCCTTTTCGCCATCGACCTGCCCGCAGTAATGACCCTATCAATCTTTCGGCCGGGATTGTCATTACCACCCGCTCTGTCATTCCTACGAAACTTGTCCCTTCACGAAAGCGGGGAGCAGGAATCTATAAAGAACCTGGTCAAAGAATTCCTTACGCCGATGCCGTCTGCACCGCGATTCGCAATGACCGCTTTCTTAACTATTGCAACCCTCGGCATATCCGCACCTATATTGGCCTTGAACGAACCACCGCAGATTACTTCTTCGTATGAGGTACTCGAACCCAAAACCTGGGTCGGCAAAGAACTGCCGATTCTCGAACATATCGACATCGCCGAATCTCTGAGAAAAGGCACCTGGCTCGTCCTGCTCTATCATTACGACTGCACCGACTGTGCCTGGGCTATACCTATGTACGAGCAAATGGCCCGCGATTTGGCTGGCAATGAAGATTTCCTGCGAATAGCCCTGATAGCCGTTCCACCATACGGCCGAGGCTCCGTAAGTGAGAATTGCCCCTGTACCCTCGGCCAACTGGCCGAGACAAAAGAATGGTTCGTTACAACACCGG
>CAZIAN010000037.1:0-4524 GCA_964537355.1 uncultured Pirellulales bacterium
ATGGGAGAACAGGACTTAACACGGTTATTTGAAATCAGATTAACGAAATTCAGTAAGAAATCTAATAAGCGGAAAGAAGAGAAATGAGTGAGATAGTTTTAGAAACAGAAGGCCTAACGAAATATTACGGCGACAGTCTTGCAGTTGACCATTTAGACTTGAAGATTCCTCGCGGCTGTATCTGCGGATTCGTAGGCCGCAACGGGGCGGGAAAGACAACCGCTATCAAGCTGATGTTAGGTTTGCTGCGTCCTACTGCGGGCTCATCAAGATTATTAGGCTGTGACTCGACGGAGCTGACACCCGCGATTCGTCAGCGAATAGGTTACGTAACGGAAGGTCACTGGCTGTTTCGCTGGATGAGTATCGCCGGGTTAGAGAAATTTCAGCGGGCGTTTTTTCCAGATCAGTGGGACGACAAGTTTTTTGCAGATATGATTGAATACTTCGACCTGCCGAAAAAGAAAAAGATAAAACACCTTTCGAACGGCCAGCGGGCACAGGTCTCGCTGGCCCTTGCCCTTGCTCCGAACCCGGAGCTGTTGATAATGGATGATCCGACACTCGGACTTGATGCGGCAATAAGACGCCAGTTTCTGGAGGGCATGATCGGGCTTATTATGCGTGAAGGGCGTACCGTTCTTTTCTCCAGTCATATTCTCGGTGACGTTGAAAGGGTTTCCGAGAGGATCGTGGTTATCGACAAAGGTGTATTAAGGGCATACTGCTCCCTTGAACAGTTCCAGGAAGCAATTAAGAAAGTAATTTTTACCTTTGCCGATTCTGTCCCCGATGAAGTCAATATCGACGGACTTCTGCACTGTAAGCGCAGCGAAAAACAGCTTGAGGTGACTTTAGTCGGTACCGGTGATGAACAAATCGCCGAATGGGCGAAGTCGGCCGGAGCGGAAAATTACGACATAATCAAAATGAACCTTGAGGACCAGTTCATCGAATTTACCGCACCTGCCAATCAGAAGAAATTATTCAAGTGGGAGGAAAGATAAAATGAAATTCTCAACACTGCTCCGCAAAGAACTTCGTGAATGCCTGCCGTGGATGCTTTTAGCTGCGATTGCATTGCTTGCTCTCGGCAGTTTTCTTCTACGTCAACAAATTCACCTCCGCACCCCCAGTTGGTATTACTCACGTCTCTCGCCCGGGGCTATTGTTGAGCCTCATCTGTTTACTTATTATTCAATACTTGGGGTAACGGGCCCGCTGCTGCTACTTTCATCCATCGGTCTTGGTTTAGTCCTCGGTATTCGTCATTTCTGGATACCGAATTTTACGAGGACCTGGCCGTTCTTACTCCATCGCTCGGTCAGCAGAAAAACAATATTGGCCGCCAAGCTAACTGCGACAATAATAGCTTTTGTTATTTCCTTGGGGCCTGTCTGGATCGGTCTTTATCGGTATGCTTGCCGACCGGTGGCCTTTCCAATACCGCAAACGCCCAGAATTTTCATCGAAGGCTGGATTTACATAATGTTAGGACTTGTAACCTATCTGGGAACTGCGCTTTCGGGTCTGAGCACAGCTAAATGGTACACAACAAAGATATTCGGCCTTGTATTTACGGCCATTATCATTTTTACGACATTTCCGCAATGTTCACTCGTCTGGATTTTTATGGCAATAGCTGTCAGCGCTGCTATCTTGCTTTCACGAATTTTTGACGCATTCCTGAGAAGAGAATTTTAATCGGGGAGTACTAATATGAAACTACAAAATAAATTTCAATATATCGCAACGCCGGTAAAAATCTTTATGGCGCTTCTTGTCATACTGTGTTTATTGTCGATACTGCAGGGTATTTGTATTGAAATTGAAAACACATATGCCAGGGAAAAATATTTCAAATCCGAAAAAACCGAAGCAGAACTTACTGAGGAAGAACGACGAATTGACAGAATACAAAGCTCAACAAAAGAGTTTTTGCCCGATGGAACAATTCACCTAATCTACAGATTGGAACATATATCCGACCAGATTTACCAAGAGCAGATATATGACTCCAACGACAATCTGCTCTGGGAAGGAACGAGCGATAAAAGACCATATGAATACCTCTCCTGGGCCAAGCACTTACGCCGCTATAAAGATGGTTTTAACAAGCAGCAGATGAATGATGTACGAATGATTACAACAGATTTTTCACGGAACATCAGAATACCGGTTCGATCAGATAATAAGATCGAGCAAATTTGGCGTTATTATCCGGGCGCACAGTATTTTAAAGGTTACAACGCCAGTGGTGAGCAAATCGGTTACATCGGCTCGAATGGTTTTACAGACTCAAAATCCAAAGTAAAACCATTGGGAGAATTCGGGCTCTTTACCGCTTGGTGTCCGAAGGATTCTGTCAGCCCAACATTGCTGTGGCTGACACAAAGACGTATTTATCAAATCAATTTTGAAAAGCAAGAAGTAGAAACGGTTTTTGAAAGTACCGAAGCAGATTTTGAAATTGAAAGGACAAGCCTGCACGCATGGAGGGATTTAAAACCGGGCGAGGAGGAGTATATAGACCATAACAAGTATCGACCTTTGATTCACTGCCAAACAAGAGATGGCAAACACCATCTGATATTAAGGGAACCAAAAGAGCAATTGAGTTTCAACCTTTGGAATCCATCGTTTACCGCCACAAAACAGGATATTTTTGTGCGTAATATTGGCAGCGATGGTTTCCCACCTGAAGATATTAAACTTTATAACAAATGGTTAGAAGAACGCAAGGGAAAGATAAGGAATGTATGGATTGAGCTTTATAAAGTCAATAATCAGGGAAATCTTGATTTGGTGAATCGTTACGACTGGACCACCCCACCTCTAACCTGGCCTATGGCCAAAGGGAAAGATCCCAGGCCAACAGTTAAACGTTATGTAAGTCAATTCTCCCCAACGTTGTATGATTTTGTTGTGCGTCTGCTCGGTAGAAAAATTCTGACAAGTGTTTACGCTACTCAGAATAGGAGTGGTTTATTACGGATGATACTGGATATTAGGCCTTATGATGGTGTTATAAACCGGATGTTAAGCTTACTTATGATGGTTTATGTATTTTGGCACGGCTGGGCCCGACGAACCTCATGGGCAAGATTTGTTTTTTGGCTGATTTTCACAGGATTGTTCAACATAGCCGGCTTATTAACGTATCTGGCCCTTAATCACACCGCTGTTATCAAATGCCCTGCTTGCGGTAAGCGCCGGGGATTGGTTCAGGTTGATTGTGTGCGGTGTAAGGCTCAATTGCCCGCCCCTGAACGGGGAAAACTCGACCTGATATTCAGCGTTTAGCATTTAAGCAAGATATCAACAAGAATTACCTAAATCTCTGAACTGCTGTAAGAGGGATTTCTGCCATTTCATCATATATAAGCTACCTCCCATCAAATGTGCCGTAAAATACTGCTATATGGAGCATAAAAAGCCGCTTTGTGAGGCTGAAAGGGCATTTTTGCATAGGAAATCAACAGTGACGTTTACAATAATCAACATTGCCTTAACTCCAGCAAAATAAAGCCGTTATCTAAAAGGCGGAAATGCTCACAAAACGATGGTGTTGTTTTTCGGCAACATGCAGTTTTAACCGGTATAACGGCTGTTTTTCGGAAAAAAGGAACAAAACTTAAGGGTGACACAGAGGGTACGTTTTTGGGGCTCTTTTTAAGGGTAAGCCTCAAAATCAGGCGAAAATCAGCCTTTACAGTGTTTGGGCATAAGCTTTGCTATATCTATAAAAACAGGGGGCTATGGGGGTTCCCTATCACAGGGTGTAGAAATGAAGTTTTTTTGAGGAGAGCAGTGTGATGGACGAATCAAACCTGGAAGACAAACTTAATGAATTAGTCAAGGAATTCGGAGAGACAGCTAACCCCCAACATACAAAGCTTGCGAAGCTTGCCAAACAGGCACAGGCAAATCGTAAGAAGCTTGAAAAGAGCATCAATAGCCTGCAGGAATCGCTTGATTACCTGCGCGTATGTATCAAATACCAGGTCTTCGACCTTGAAGCGACTCGCCGAGAAAACACATATCTCAGAAAATTGCTTGAGGACAACAATCAATAAGGCGAAAAGCGTAAAATACAGAAGGCAAAAAAATTCATATCAGCAATCGTGACAGAGGGGGATAATTCTTTTTTGAGAGATACCGGGTAAATTGTTTCGTCTTTTTTCGTATTTGCTCACAAAAAAACAAAACGCACAGTTTTTAACCGAAACCGGACAATCTCAATATCAGCCTAAAAAATGAGGATTGGCAAGTAAAAGCAAATCCGCTGTAGAAATACAATTTTAACATGGATTGCGGTTATGGATTTGGCAATTAAGTTTACATGTGAATTCTCACGGACCGCCCGTCAGCTTTCGTTATAAAGCACTCCACACGCTCGTGAGACGGCTAACTTACATTGACGAGCAGAACTTTACCCCACCCTCTGCATTTTTAGCAGAGAATGTACAGTTGGAATTGTAAAGACAAAATGAGGGCATTTCTTTTGATTTTCGGACCCTAAAA
>CAZIAN010000037.1:4624-20316 GCA_964537355.1 uncultured Pirellulales bacterium
CTCTCAGCATTCACTGCGTAATTCGGTGAAAATGCATTAAAGTCGGTTACCATCCCTGCCGATAAAAAGCCCGATAAGTCCCAGAAGTAGCAACAGGTCTCAAGCGACTATGCTACAATTTAACCGGAGAATATGAAACGGTATGGAAAACGAGCAATTCAACCTCATTGACTTGATTGAACAGATTTGCACTGAGAAAGGTATCTGTCCTGAGCCAATGCGTGTCGCCCGGGACATTATGAATACTAACATTAAGACACTTACCCTCGACCATACTGTCAATCAATGCCTACAGTTTATGAAAGGTCATAAAGTCCGTCATGTTTGTGTAGTTGATCTTCCGTACGAAGGAGAGACAAAACCATGTTTTATTGGTGTCGTTTCAGAAAGAGATGTGTTGAGATTGAACGCTCAGGACTCAGGAGAAAACGGCAAACCAAAGAAAGACCAAAGAGCCTTAGGACAGTTGCTATTGCAAATAGTAACAAGAAAGCCTAAATTTGTTTCGCCCCAAACACCGGTACAGGAGGTCATTAAGGTTATGACCTGCAACCATATTGATATGGTACCCGTTCTCGAAGGCGCTGATTTAGTGGGTGTCATCACGACTACCGATCTAATTAAACTCTTTTTCAGGCTTGCAGATGTGGCACACAAGTTATGTCCGAAATTGAATAAAGGCTTACCTCCTTGTGAAACATCTTCTAAAAGTTCATCGAAAGCCAAGATTTTGTACACTTGGTTTCATCGAACAGTCCAAGAGGTTATGACAGAACAGGTAATCAGTCTGGAACCTCAGGACTTCATAGCCAGAGCAATTGAAGTGATGCAGACAGAAGAATGCAGACACATTCCTATCATTGATGAGCAGGGGAAATTTATTGGATTGGTCTCCGACAGAGACGTTCTGCGTAATCTTCCTTATGCCGGCAGGCGGCCCCCTTCAGCACCAAAGAGATTTCGTGAGCATCTGTTTGCAGCCGATTCATGGGCCACAAATTCACTAATACCTCTGGAAAACATTATGGTGCGAAATGTGTCGCATATTTCGCCCAGTTGTAAAATCCGTGAGGCTGCGGATATTCTATACAAGAAGAAAATAAGCTGCCTTCCGGTGATTGATAAACAGGAAAATCTCCGGGGAATACTTACTGTAACCGACATGATACGAGAGTTACTGGCCGCTTATGAGCCGGCCGGGGAAGCCAGCCTAATCCCGAGCGAAAGCGGCGTCTGCTGACTTCCAGCTCAACATGCCAAGAGCGAAAATACAAATTTTTCACATAAAAGATGACCTTTTGCGGCGACAGGTACGAAATTTAATATATATTTTTCAATATCTGCAAACAAGCCCGCCTCAGTTCGATATTTCCCTTCAGACAATTTCTCAGGGGACACTCAATTTCACAAAGATAACAAATCACAGATTCAATGAAAAACCTTCATTATTGGATTTTATCGGAATACGATTGTCATAGCTGTTTTTTGTCAGAGTTTCAGCGTTCTGCAAAATATACGACCCAAAAGCAAAGGACGCTTTATTCGGTAAAAAATGAAGATTCCATACTTGCGGACCAAAGAAAAAGTCAATAACCAGACAGGTAACTGAAAAGTTGATGTTTGTTTTTGTCGATAAAAATGAGACTGAAAGGGAAGAAAAATGTTAGTGAAGAAAACGAACATCAGCCCGATTTGGGGCATATAAATATAAGTAATGAATACTAACCACCCAATTAAGGGATAATCAGGTTAGTTTTTTTGGGTATTTGACAGATGAGCGTAGTGTGATATAATGAAGTTTGTTGCCTGATGCTCGTAATTCACAGCTCTCTAAGGCATAAATGACGAAGGGGTGGTTTAGCTCTTTTTGAACGTATATTTCGAGGTAGAAAATGTTTGAGCGTTTTACAGATCGTGCACGCAAAGTTATGGCGCTGGCCAACCAGGAGGCACAGCGATTTAACCATGAATATATTGGTACCGAACATATCCTTCTCGGGCTGGTTAAAGAAGGCAGCGGAGTAGGTGCAACGGTACTGAAGAATCTTGACGTGGATATAAAAAAGCTTCGTCTTGAGGTTGAGAAACTGGTCAAGAGCGGTCCCGATATGGTTACTATGGGCAAGCTTCCACAGACGCCACGGGCCAAAAAGGTCATTGAGTACGCAATTGAAGAGGCCCGCTCGCTTAACCACAATTATGTAGGAACAGAACATATCCTGTTGGGTTTGCTCAGAGAAAGCGAAGGTATAGCGGCTCAGGTCCTTATGAATCTTGGCTTGAAGCTTGAGGATGTACGTCAGGAGGTTTTGAATTTATTAGGTGCCGGAGTTGATGACGGTCCGGCGGCCCTTGGGATGAAGATGAGCCCGACGGCAGGCCGAAAGCCAAAAAGTAAAACCCCGGCGCTGGACAGCTTTGGCAGAGACCTTACGCAATTGGCAGAAGATAATGAACTTGACCCTGTAATAGGCAGAAAAAAAGAGATTGAGCGTTTGATACAGATACTTTGCCGACGTACGAAAAATAACCCGGTTCTATTAGGTGAAGCTGGGGTTGGTAAGACCGCTATTGTCGAGGGACTTAGCCAGCAAATAATCAACAAGCAGGTACCTGAAATCCTCAAAGGCAAGCGGATGGTAGTGCTTGATTTGGCGATGATGGTAGCCGGAACGAAATATCGCGGGCAATTCGAAGAGCGAATAAAGGCAGTCATTAACGAGGTGAAAAGGGCCAAGAACGTTATTTTGTTTGTTGATGAGCTTCATACACTTGTCGGAGCCGGCGGAGCGGAAGGCGCTATCGATGCATCGAATGTGTTAAAGCCCGCCCTTGCCAGGGGAGAAGTTCAATGTATCGGTGCTACTACTCTGGATGAGTACAGAAAACATATCGAAAAAGATGGCGCCCTTGAGAGACGGTTTCAGACGATAATTGTCGAGCCTCCTTCAAAAGACGAGACCGTAGAGATTCTCAGAGGACTTCAGGACCGCTATGAGGAGCATCACAGAGTCCACTTTACCGATGAGGCCCTTTTTCAGGCGGTAGAGCTATCGACCAGGTATATCACCGGCAGATGCCTGCCGGACAAGGCGATTGATGTTATCGATGAAGCCGGTGCGCGGATTCGACTCAAGAATATGACTCCGCCGCTTGATTTGACACAGATAGAAGAAAAAATAGAAAAATTACAAAAAGAAAAAGACGCAGCGGTTCGAGACGCAGACTATGAGCTAGCAGCGGCATTGAGGGATGAGGCACAGCAGCTCCTGGATGATAAGACGCAACTGCATAAAAAATGGTACGATGAAAACAAAGAAGTAACGGGTATAGTTGATACAGAGACGATTGCAGAGGTTGTCAGCAACATGACGGGTGTACCATTAACGAAGCTGGAGAAAAAAGAAACCCAGAGACTTCTGGAGCTTGAAACTGAACTGCATAAGACGGTTGTTTCGCAGGATGAGGCAATTACGGCTTTAGCCAAAGCAGTAAGACGCAGCAGGAGCGGTATGAAAGACCCGAATCGTCCGATGGGCTGCTTTATACTTCTTGGTCCCAGCGGGGTAGGTAAAACACTTCTGGCACAGGCGCTTGCAGAGATTTTATTCAGCGACAGGAATTCTCTCATCCGGCTGGATATGAGTGAATTTATGGAAAAGCACAACGTTAGCCGACTGGTAGGCGCTCCTCCCGGGTATGTCGGTTACGAAGAAGGTGGACAATTGACAGAAAGGATCAGACGAAGGCCTTATTCTGTTCTGCTTCTGGATGAGATAGAAAAGGCGCATCCGGACGTTTACAATATGCTCTTGCAGATTATGGACGAGGGCAGGCTGACGGACAGCTTCGGACGAAGCATCGATTTTAAGAACGTCATTCTTATTATGACCAGCAACATCGGCGCTGATCTGATTAAAAACCAATCCGGATTTGGTTTCGGCAAAAAGAGCCCGGAAGCGAATTATGAGAAGATGAAAGATGTCCTTCAGAAAGAGGTAGAGCACCACTTCCGGCCGGAGTTCTTAAACCGGCTTGATGACACTATAGTCTTTAAGGCGTTATCAAGAGAAGATTTGCAAGTTATCGTTGATTATGAACTTGCAAAGGTGTTTAAGCGACTTATTGACCACGGCTTAAAACTGGAGCTGACAGACCAGGCCAAGGAATTTCTCATCGATAAAGGTTATAATCCTGAATTCGGCGCAAGACCGCTGCGAAGAGCTATCGAACATTATATAGAGGACCCGATTTCAGAATCTGTATTAGGTGGAGAATTCAAGGGTAAAAACCTTATAAAGATTGACGTACTGGACGAAGAGCATCTGAAATTTGAAGGCTGTGATGTAAAAGAGCCAAAGGAAAGCGAACCTGCCGTTGCAAAATCAAAGTAGCAATGGGATAATTTCTGATTTTGTATCGTGCTTAGTTACCCGGATGCTGTCGAAAAGTAATTGCTGAGAAACTAATACAGCCAAAATAATCTCTTTGAGATCATTAGCTCTTAGTCACGACTTTAGCTTAACCACGCCGTTTCGAATTTGCATTCTACCAGCGGCAAACATATTTATCGCCTGCGGGTATGCTATACATTCCTGCTCAAAGACTCTGGCTGCAAGAGTATCAGGAGTGTCATCATCTTCGACCTGGCAACTTCTCTGAACGATTATTGGGCCTTTATCATATTCGTTCGTGCAAAAATGAACTGTACAGCCGCTTATCTTGCAGCCTGATTTCAATACAGCCTCATGGACGTGATGTCCCCACATACCCTGTCCGCCAAAGCTCGGCAGCAAAGCCGGATGTATGTTCATTACGCGATTTTCATATCGGTCGGGTATTTTCCACAGGCAAAGCCACCCACCCTGAATGATAAGGTCAACATTTGCGGCTACGAGTTCGGCCTCGATATGTTTGCTGAATTCATCTATATCGGGATGGTCCTTTCTGCGGATTATTTTTACGTCAAGTCCGGCTTTTTTCGCTCTCTCGACACCGGTCACTTTTGAGCGTGAACTTACAACTATGCCGACCTCGGCATTCAATTTGCCCTGTTTGATATATTCGAGGATGTTTATTAATGTTGTGCCGCCGCCGCTGATTAGCACGCCGAGCCGAACAGGCTTTTGGTTTCTCACGATGGATTGCTTTTTTAATTCAACGTCGCGTTTGAGGTCCAATGCCTGGTTTACAAGCTTATCGGCTCGTTGGTTTTTTTCTCTGGGAATGTGCCGGACCTGCCAGCTTTTGAACCCGCTGAGTAAATTAACGGCCTTCTGGAAAAGGGGCCAGATGTTTTCGCTCTTTACTTTGTATTGGCCGTTAATCTGTCTGACAAGCAGTTGGCTGTCACTGAAAACCGTAAGGTGTTCGGCTCCGGCTTGTTTTGCAGCTTCGAGAGCTTTTAAGAAACCGGTATATTCGGCGATGTTATTTGTAGCCTTCCCTAAGAACAAGCCCTTTGCCTGAAGTTGAGTACCGGAAGAGTCCGCGAGAGTAAAACCGGCAGCGGCCGGCCCCGGATTGCCTCTGCTTCCGCCATCTATATAAGCGACTATCTTATCAGACAATATATCTGCTCCTTAAAAAGAAAACTAAAAAAACAGTTAAAATATAATCAAGAATCCAAAACTTATTTCCTGCACCTGTTGATCTGCGGCTGAAAGCCTTCGGGGTGCGGGATAAGTTGTGCTTTTGTGGTTTTGGTTTTGGGTTTTCAACTTCCCAGTGAATCACCGAGGACAAGTATCCTCGTACAATTAGGACAGCGGATTATATCGTCCTTGGTCATCAGCAGATTAACACACTCAGCGGTGAGGCCCATAAAGCAGCCGTCACAGCTATAAGCCCCCTTTTTGCCGCCCTGCTGTTCAATCAACGCAACGGCCTGGCCATCGTATGTTTCGGTAACGCGTTTGAATATCTCCAGCGGTTTCTCGGGTATGGACTGTGCAACCTGGTCCCATTCAGCCTGGATTTTGTCTATCTCGACCTGGTATTTGCCGGCCAACGCCTCGGCTTCGGAGCGACGCTGCTCAAGATGTTTTTTTTGTTCGTCTATCTGGTCTTGTATTTCTTTACATTCGCTTTCGTCGGTTTCAATACTCTTTAGCAATTCCAAAGATTGGGTTTCTATCTTGGAATTGTCGGCTTTGGTCGTGTTTAGTTGAGTCAGAACAGCAGAATATTCTTTATTTGTTTTTGCGGTGTTGAGGGAGGCTCTTAACCTGGCTATTGATTCATCTCTGGATTTGAGTTCCAGTTCAAGACGGTCGAACTGGACCTTACTCAACTGAACTTCCTCTTTTTTGGCTTCGAGGGCGTTTTGAAGGCTCCTGATCTGATTTTCCTGGATTATTACATTTCTTCTGCACCTTGTAAGCTTTGCTTTTTCAATCCGCAGACGATTTTCAACACTTTGAAGTTTTATCAACCCATTTAATACAGGTCCCATTTACGCTCCTTTACGACGATGCTTAAAATTCTAAGCACCTTATTATCTTCACTAATAATTTATCTGCAACAAAAATATTTCTGTTTTTTCTTTTCTTGTGTAAGTTTGTATAATTACCACGCTATGAAAGAGCTGTTGAAACAACTTATTAATGCTGAAAGCACGCTGGAAAAGGGCGAATTATCCTCAGCGGAAGTACTTTCAGATGAATTCAGAAAGTCAGGGATAGATTGCCGGATAGAAACATGGGACCAAACCAGGGCGAATATTATCGCACAGGTAAGTTCCGTCGGGAGTAAGGGCAGCCTGGTATTTGCCTGCCATCTTGATGTTGTCGGGCCCGGTGAAGCGAAGTGGGAAAGGCCCGCCTTCGAGGGGATTGAAAGCGGCGGCAAAATTTATGGCAGAGGCTCGGTGGACATGAAAGGCGGCATTGCCGCGGCCGCTACCGCTATCAGGCAGGTTGTCGATTCGGGCGTAAAGTTACAGGGCGATATTATATTTACAGCCGTTGCGGGCGAAGAAACCGATAGCTGCGGCGCAAAAAGGTTTATCAACGACCATGACCGGCGTGCTGACTTTGCCGGTGTAGTTATTCCCGAGCCTACGGATTTTTCGATAGTTACGGCACATCGCGGAATGTTGTGGCTGGAAATTACAACCAAAGGCAAAGCCGCTCACGGCTCTACGCCGCAATTGGGTGTTAATGCAATAAATTCAATGAGATTGGTTCTGGATGAGCTGGACAATTACAAAATCCCCGCCGAGCCCCATAAACTCCTGGGCAAATGCTCTATGAGTGTCAATACCATTGCCGGAGGTAAAACACTTAACGTCGTGCCGGATAAATGCAAAATCGAAGTTGACATTCGGACTTTACCGGAGCAAAATGATCAGGATATTATCTCTGATTTGGAAACAATCTTCACCAGGTTAAAATCCGGGAATCCCCAATTTGAAGCAGAGGTCGGCGTGGTACGCCAGGTGCGACCTTTAGAAACCGATTGCGGCTGTGATTTTGTTAAGAATTTTTGTTCTGCTGTTGGAATCAATGAAACCGTGGCTGTCGGCTTTACAACGGACGGCCCTTATTTTGCTTCATTGGACGCACCTGTAGTAATTTTTGGCCCCGGTAAACCGGAGCTTTGTCATAAGCCGGATGAATATATAGAAATCACCGACATTGAAAAAGCGGTAGAATATTATAAAAATATCATCCTGAAATTCCTGACCTGATATAATTATAATCGTTAGTATTTCTTGACTTTTTGTCCGGTCGCAGGTAATGTATCTGCGAACAAGATTTAGCATTAAAAATAGCAGAGAACTTATGACGGAAGTCCAGAAACCACAAGAGCAATTCGAGGATAAGCATATCCTCGATGAGTTGAAGAATTCATACCTCAACTACGCGATGAGTGTTATAGTTTCGCGTGCATTGCCGGACGTTCGTGACGGCCTGAAGCCTTCACAAAGGCGAATACTGGTTGCGATGAACGATTTGAACCTCGGGCCGCGAAGCAAACACCGTAAGTGTGCCAAAATCGTTGGTGATACCGGCGGCAACTATCACCCGCACGGCGACCAGGCCACATACGGAACATTAGTCCGTTTAGGCCAGGAGTGGAATATGCGGTATCCACTGATTGACCCGCAGGGCAACTTCGGAAGTATCGATTCGGACCCGCCGGCGGCTATGCGATATACCGAGGCAAGAATGGCGGCGCCGGCTATGGACATGCTCGAAGATCTTAAGCTGGACAGCGTTGATTATGTACCGAACTATGACGAGACCCGCGAGGAGCCAACCGTTTTGCCTTCAAAATTCCCGAATCTTTTAGTCAACGGTTCTACGGGTATCGCGGTAGGAATGGCCACGAATATCCCGCCTCACAATATAACCGAGGTCTGTGACGCCCTGCTTTTAGTGATTGATGACCCAAATTGTGGATTCAAAGATATTATAAAGTGTCTGCCCGGCCCTGATTTTCCAACAGGTGGAATTATTTGCGGCAGAAAAGGCATAATCGATGCATACACGACCGGTCGAGGCCATTTGACCGTGCGTGGAAAAGTAGATGTTGAAACAAACAAAAAAGGTAAAGATAGAATCATAATTACCGAAATACCCTATATGGTCGTCAAGACCACGATTGTTTCGAAGATAGCCGACTGTGTCCACAATAATACGATTCCGGAAGTAGCCGACATCAGGGACGAATCAGACCGTCACGGATTGCGGATCGTTGTGGACCTGAAAAGAGACGCCGACGTCGAAATCGCGCTGAACAAACTGTACCGCTACACTTCTCTGCAGAGCACTTTTGCTATCGCCAATATTGCGCTGGTTGATAACAGGCCTGAGACCCTCAATATACGAGAGATACTCGATTGTTTCATTAACCACCGCAAGGTCGTTATCCGCAGACGAAGCAGGTTCCTGCTGAAAAGATGCAGGAACAGGGCCCACATTCTCGAAGGTCTTATCTTAGCGGTTAGTGATATTGATGAAATTATCGAACTTATAAAAAAGTCACCCGATACCCCTACTGCAAAATTAAACCTTATGAAAAAGCCCTTGAGGCTGGCTGAGGTTGATACGCTGAAGAAAATCCTTCCAAAGGCTTTCATTGCGGAAAAAAGTAAAGGCCAGCATTTCCTCACCGGCCCTCAGACCGATGCGATTTTAACAATGCAGTTGCAAAGACTGACCGGCCTGGAAATGGAAAAGCTGGCGAAGGAGTATGCTGAGCTGACCGAAAAAATAGAGGGCTACGAGGCGGTATTGGCAAGCGAGGAGATTTTGCTGGATATCATTCGAGAAGACATCTACGAAATAAAGGAAAAATACGGCGGCGCCAGGCGAACAAAAATCGCGGCCAGGGTCGAGCAGCTTGATATGGAAGACCTTATTGCCGAAGAGGAAGTTATCGTTACGGTCAGCCACAGCGGATACGTTAAGCGGCTGCCGATTGATACATACCGCAAGCAGGGCAGAGGCGGCAGAGGAATTATCGGCTCGGTGACTAAAGAGGGCGATTTCGTAGAGCACCTGTTCGTTGCTTCGACGCATGATTATCTGCTTATCTTCACTAATCGCGGCAAGTGCTATTGGCTTAAAGTCTATGATGTCCCGAGTCTGTCCAGGCAGAGTAAGGGCAGAAATATAGTCAACCTTCTGAATCTGGGAACCCAAAAGGTTGCCTCGATAATTAACGTCAGCAGTTTTGACGATGATGAGAAGGAAGGCGCAAAGCCGCGGCAGCTCGTCATGGCAACAAGTAACGGCATTGTAAAAAAGACGAAACTATCCGCTTACGGAAATCCGAGACAGACCGGTGTGATTGCCATAAATCTCGACCCAACAGATGATTTAATCGACGTCGCATTAACCACGGGAGATGACCATATTATACTGGGAACGAGTGACGGCATGACGATACGGTTCGACGAAAGTCAGGTACGCTCAATGGGACGGGCATCGCGAGGGGTCAGAGGTATTAAGCTGCGAGACAAAGATGCCGTGGTCGGTATGGTGATTGTCGAAGAAAAGGCCGCATTGTTCACACTTTGCGAAAACGGATACGGCAAGCGAACTGGTCTTGATAATTACCGGTCGCAAAGCCGGGGCGGAGTCGGCCTGAAAAATATAAAGGCATCCGAGAGAAACGGCAAAGTGGTCGCACTCAAGGCCGTTCATAACAAGGACGACTTAATGATGATAACGGCCACAGGAATGATTATCCGCACCGGACTCGACGAAATACGTTCGATTGGCAGAAATACTCAGGGTGTGCGTCTAATCAAGCTCAAACCCGGTGACAAGCTCGTTGCAGCCGAAAAGATACTTGCCGAAGATGAGGATAACGGGAAAGACGACTCCGGCGATGATAAGGGACCGAAGGCAACGCCGAAAGATGCTCCGAAGCCTAAAGCCAAGGATAAGGACAGTAAAGATAATCCCGAAACGAAGTAATATTTCAATCCCGTTAGAGGCACGAAAAGTAAAACCCCCAACAGGGTCAACGCATTTTGATATTTGAGTTTCCATGGATGAGTTGATTTATGTAATTGCCGGCAAAGAAGAATCGCTCGTCAATGCTCATTGCCGGGAGCTTTTGGATAAGCTCATTGAGCCGTCACAAAGGACAACCGGGCTTTTCGACGCCGAGGCCTCTTCGGTTCAGGCCTCAGAGGTCCTGGATGAGCTGAGGACGAGCCCATTCCTGACGGACAAGCGAGTTGTTCTTGTTAAAGACGCGGACAAGTTCATATCCGCGAACCGCACGCCGCTTGAGAAGTATTTCGATAATCCCTGCTCGACCGGACGACTTATATTTACCGTACGGACATGGGACGCCCGAACCATTTTAGCTAAGAAGCTGGCCAAAGCGGGCAAACTGATTAAAGTTACCCAACCGAAACGCAGCGAACTTGGGCCGAGGCTGATAAAATATGCATCCGAAGCATACGACAAAAAACTCAGCAGGGACGCCGCCGCACTTTTAATCGAGCTTACCGGAGACGAGCTGCCGCGGCTGTACAGCGAAATCAATAAACTGGCCTTGTTCGCAGATGCCGAAAAGGCCATCACGGCCAAACATATCGAATCGCTCATCGGTCATAACCGCTTATTCGACGCCTTTACGGTGATTGACGCCGTTATCGCGGGGAATATCGCCGTGGCTCTCGAACGGCTAAGGGGCATGTTCGCACAGGATAAATCGGCCGGCTTTTCCGTTGTCGGGGCATTCGCCTACCATTTCCGCAAAATGTTCAACGCCAAAGCGATGCTCGAAAAGGGCGCCCGAAGCGGCGAGGTCGCGAGGAGATGTAATATATGGAGTCAGCAGGATAAATTCTTCGCACAGCTTCGAAAGATAAGCTTAAAGCAAATCGGCGGCCACATTAAGCAATTGGCCGAGACCGATTACGCCATCAAGTCCGGCCAAACAAAACCGCACATCGCAATGGAGCAGTTCGTCCTACAGTTATCAAGCCGATGAAAAACAAGTCATTTTTTTGTCATATTAACTTCAAAAAATGAAAAATAAATTAAACAGAGTAAAACAATATAATAATGCGATTAGAGTAATCTTATTAAAAGAATGGGACCCCATCGGTGTCAAAGACGTACCCGAAGCCCAGGATGAATATGATTCCTATATACCCCAAGTTTGCAAATTATTGATTAATCAGGAATCACCGGAAAATATTTTTAAGTATTTATGGAAAATTGAAACTGATTATATGGGTTTGATTGGTAATCGAAATCACACACAATCAATTGCCAAAAAACTCACAGATATTATTGTGAAAATCGAAGGGCAAAATCCTTAAAACAAGATATTGCTCTTAGACCTCGAAAATTTCATTTCATCAAGCCATCTGTCCGATTCGGATTTAGTGAAGCCTAAAAAGGCACTTTCTTTATCGTGATTGTCAAAAGATTTGCGGGCCTGCTGCTTATTCATATTGGCATAACAATACACGCAGCCGTGTGGGCAGGTGTCATAAGTCCCGATGTCCGTGCTTGCCGTGCAGCCGCATTCTTTTCTTGTAGGTTTGGCTTCGTACCGGAAGCCATCCGGGAAGAACAAGCTCTCGATAATGCCGCCATCGATACAATGGGCTTTTTCGATGCTGCCGCTTACTAAATAATCACCGCAGCAGGAGAACATACTGATTTTGTAACGGGCTGCGACAGCCGCCAGGTCATTTGCTAATTCGACCTTACAATCTTCGCTGCAATCTTTAATTCCAAGCTCTTTTGTCCTTTCAAGCTCCCGGAAGTTACGTTTTACTTTACTGTATTGCGTAACAAAGCTGAAATAACAACGTTCTGCATATCCGGCCAGTTCGGACGCGAGTTCTTCAAAGGCCCTGATGTAAAAATCGCGGTCGTAAGTGCTGGAGAGAATAATCGGGTCGAATCTCCAGTTTATATGGGCCGGTGAATATATTCCGCTGAGCCGCTTAAGGGCTTCAATCGCCGCTTCTTTTTCTACGTCATTTTCGAACAGAGCGGGCAGAGCGGTAATCGTGTAGTTAAAATAGAATTTATAGCCTGACTCGGCAATAATTCTGAGATTGTCAATAAAGGGGCTGAAGTTCTTGGACCAGAACACAAAGCAAATAACGTCCTGCGGCCTGAGCGATACGAGATATTTTTTGCCGCCGAACGGATTGACCACGCCGGTGAAGCCTTCTTTTAGCCGGCGCATAAACCAATCACCGTAAAAAGCCGGTATATCGGTTCTGCGAGATACTGAAATAATTCTCTTCATATATTGGCCAACTCTGAAAACCGGATTTGTTTTTCCTCTCGAAAATAAGAATGCCGAAAAGTCAGGATTCAAGTTAATCCTCTTGGTCGCACCATATAGAAAAAGAGCATTGAACGCAAGGATTTTATCTGTGCAATAAAGCTGAGGTCTCCAATTCCTGCTGCTTTTACCCTCCGGCCTCATTTTCGCCATAATACCTTGATATTAATATAGTTAGCTAACTATGTACTCAAAACTAATCTGAATTATTCGGGATAAATTTCAAACTCCGGGATTTTTCAAGATGGATTCTGAGGGATGATTTACTCAAGGCGCACTCCTTGTGTATATAGCACCGAGGATATCTGGTGGATTCTCGAAGGCCAGGACTATCCGAGACTATAGTGGGAACCTTTAAATGATTATTGATAAATGATGAATGATTATTGGGAATGAGAGGGATTCCAGATTCATTGGCTTGCCTTTTTATACGTGTTTAAATGTAATGTCGTGAGCCAGATTCCTCCACTTCGGTCTGGACAAGAATGAAGATTGGATGTTTTGGCTTTAATTTTTAAGTCCGGCGAGTTCGTCGTTACACATTTTTAGTTGGCCGGGGTCGGTGAGTTTATCAGCGGCCGCTTCGAGATATTTTTTCGCCAGTTCGGGCTTATTCAGGTAACGGCAATACAATATTCCCAGCATTAGCTCCACTTGCTCAGCGTATTCGTAATTGGCATAATGGGCCAGAAACTGCTCGTAAGCCTGAGCGGATTCGGCAGGTTTATTATCACCTGCGAGATGGTTGGCAATATCCAGCAGATGTTGTTTCGGCAGAATTTGAGTGTTGTCGTGGCTCATAAGTTCGAGATAAAGTCCGGTTGCAGCCGGCAAGTTGCGTTCGGCCATCCTCTTGCTGATTTCGCTGCGAAGCTCTTTTGTTTTTTCATCTTTTTGTTGTTCGGCGGGGCTTTTGACCTCTTTGGCCTTTATTCGTTCGTTTTCTGTCCGTCCTGTAAAGGGATCGTAGCCGCTCGAAACCGCATCACGATATCGACGCCGCCGATTCCATTGCCTTATCATTGCCAAAAGGTCGAAATTGTCGCTACTGATTAAACCAACCCCGAGCATACCCAACATGGCTACAATGCCGTAGGTATATCCTGCCAAATGAGCATCATAAGCCACCTGAGATGTGTATCTGGAGATGACATTATCTATTATAATCATTTTAAGGAGAATGAAATATAATGCCGGAACCTCTATCATTCCTATGATGAAGAACCAATATATTAGGGTTATTAAAGTTTGGGGGAACAAGACCAGGTAAGCACCGGTTACCGCGGCAACTGCTCCGCTGGCTCCAAGAGTGGGGATGATTGAGGAAGAATGTACGACCGTATGGCCTATACCGCTGAATACCGCGCCTGCCAAATAGAAGCATAGATACCCAATATTGCCGAGCTTGTCGTTGACATTATTGCCAAATAGATACAAAAAGAACATATTGAAGAAAATGTGCATAAAACCGCCATGCAAGAAGGCATAACTTACAAACTGCCAAAGATGTGGCCGGGCCGGAATTAGCTGAAATTGTTGTGCCCACGACCGAAGTATCGTTTCATATCCTGCGGGACCTGTATGAGGCCTGTATGTAAGCAAAAAAATAAGGACATTGACGACTATCAGGCCGTAATTCATATACGGTGTCCGTCGCGGCGTAATACTTGTCCGGATGGGTAATATCATAGTTCAACCACCAATTTCGAATGAATAAAGTCAAGAACCGGCTCATTGTAATGGTAAAAACAGGCGTTGACAAGGCATAAAAAAAGGACGGCGGTTGCAGTCCTTCTTTTTGAAAAATTGCTTTTTACTACAGATTTCCTACCCTGCGGAAAACACCACAGTCCGGTGCAATTAATCGAAGCCAACCGGTTTTTCCTCGGCGAGTTCGTGTTTTCTATTAAAAATATAAGTATAAAATGGTGCGAAGCCAAGTATTCCGGCAAAAAAGACTTTATTTTTTATTAGATTGCGGTTAATCAATTGTTTTAATAGTCCATCGGAGGGCCGGTATCGTCAGGAAAGATAAAGCAGATAAGATAAGAATTGACTGGGATGATAGAAGATATGAAAAAGATGGAAAGATGTATTGCAGCAGGTTTGCTTTGTCTGGCCGGGGTAATGATTATATCTGATGCTCAAGGCCAAAATAATGCTGCTGGGACTATTTCATGGAGGCGATGTCTAAGCCAGGACCCTGAGTTTTACGCAACTGATGAAGCCGTCCGTATCGCCGATAATGTTCTTTTGTATCGGCGGGACACCGGCGGCTGGTCGAAGAATGTTGACATGTCCCGAGTTCTCAGCGAGCAGGACAAAGCCATGCTGCGCAAGGCCAAAGGAAGGAAAGACTCTACTTTTGACAACGGAGCCACTCATACGCAGATAAGATATTTAGCTAAGGTTTATAATGCCACGGGGCTTAAACGAGTCGGGCGGGCCACACTCAGCGCAATCGATTATCTGCTTGAGGCTCAATACGACAATGGGGGCTGGCCTCAGTCTTACCCATCGAGAGGGTACTCCAGATATATCACATTCAATGATGGGGCTATGGTCGGGGTGATGAGTGTGCTTCGTGATATTGCGGGGAAAAAGCCCGAATTTGCTTTTGTTGATGAAATTCGCAGACAGAAGGCCCGCGATGCTGTTCAGAAAGGAATCGAATGTATTCTGAAGTGCCAGATAGTCGTTGATGGCAAGAAGACGGCATGGTGTGCCCAGCATGACGAGAAGACATTGGTTCCGACAAAGGCCCGCAGTTACGAATTACCCTCGATTAGCGGATCCGAGTCTGTAGGTATTGTCAGGTTTTTGATGAGCATCGATGAGCCCGGGCCGGAGATTATTGATGCTGTACGAAATGCAGTAGGCTGGTTTCGCGAGGCCGGGCTTGAGGGGATAAG
>CAZIAN010000038.1:0-1452 GCA_964537355.1 uncultured Pirellulales bacterium
CTTGCAGGTACGCCCGTTGAAAATGTCAGAATCTCGGCCCGCATAAACAACAAATATATTGCCACGGCCGGAGCGCTTATTTTCACCTACGATGGTATTGGCGGTCCTGCTGTGCTTGATATGAGCCGGCACCTCGCTGATTATCTTCCCGCCGAAAAAACACCAATCCAAATTACTCTGGACTTTGCGCCGAACGTCGAACAATCCGCTTTCGATAAAGAAATGACTGAGCTTCTAAACAATAATCCCAAAAAGAAAATCGTAAATATACTCGCTGAATTTCTGCCGAAGCGCATTGGAATCTTTCTGTGCAAGCGGGCGGGCTGCGATGACAAACTTTCGGCAGGCCAGCTTAAAAAAGATGTGCGAAAAAGGCTAATCGCGGACGTCAAAGCCCTGCCTCTTTCAATCGTACGCACGAGAGAGATTGCCGAGGCGACGGTAACCCGCGGGGGTGTGAGCCTGAAAGAAATTGAGCCTAAAACCATGGAATCGACGATTTGTCCTGGCCTGTTTTTCGCAGGCGAAGTCATCGATGTTGACGGCCCGTGCGGCGGATATAATCTGCAAATCTGTTTTTCGACCGGGGCCCTGGCCGCCTCGACCGCAGCTCAAAAACACTCCTCATAAAGCCCGAAGAATATAATAATACCCATCATCCCAAATAGTCAATATCACAATCGGAAAGGTTAAACACTGAGATAAGTTTTGAGCGATTATCCAACTTAACTATTGTCGGTAATACTGCATTGCTTCTGGAATCAGGTTTTGGATGTTTCTGATTCTGGTCGAGTCGGCTGGGTGTGTGGACAATATTTCAAGCGTCTGGGATCCCTGTTTTGCGACGGACATTCTCTGCCAAAAATTGACGGCCTCGTTAGGATTATAGCCGGCCATTGCCATAAAAATCAGTCCCAGATGGTCCGCTTCGGTCTCGTGGACCCTGCTGTACCGAAGCAATACGCCGACCTGCGTTCCCACGCCATATGACTGCATAAAGAGGTTCTTTGTTTCAACAGGATAGTTTGACAGGGCCTTCGACAGGGCCACACCTCCCATTTCCACGATAAGGCCCTGGGTCATTCTTTCGGCTCCGTGCTTTGCGAAGACGTGCGCAATTTCATGGCCCATAACAGTTGCCAACCCGGCCTCCGATTGGGTTACTTTCAGCAGGCCGGTATAAACGACCATCTTTCCCCCCGGCATGGCCCAGGCATTTATCTGGTCGTCTTCGATGAGATTAACTTCCCATTGGTATCCCTGTAATCTGTCTGAAAGGTTGTTTTGGGCGCAATACTGTTCCACGGCCTTTTGAATTCTGCTTCCTACGCGTTTGACCATCTGGGTTTTACTGTAGTCTTTGCTGAGAGTGTTCTGGGTAAGAAATTCGCTGTAGGCCTGGAAACCCATCGAATTCATCGTCGAATCTGGAACGAGATTGAACTGTTTTCT
>CAZIAN010000038.1:1552-20281 GCA_964537355.1 uncultured Pirellulales bacterium
ATTTCGTTCTTTATTTGGTTCAACAGATTGATAGCTTCGATGGGGGTAAGGTTATTTACGTCGGTTGAGCCCAGTTTTTCTAAAACGCTCTTATGTTTCTGGACAAAGAGGGAGTCTTTATCCGGTTCTTTTGTTTTGTGCTTTGAGAGATGCCGGCCGCTGGCCTCTTTCTGGAACGTGCTTTCGAGCTCTTCAAGGATTTCCTTAGACCTTTCGAGGATGGTTTTCGGCAGGCCAGCCAACTTGGCAACGTGTATGCCGTAGCTTTTGTCGGTTCCGCCGGGGAGAATCTTATGCAAAAATACCACTTCGTCCATCCATTCGCGGACGGCTACGTTACAGTTTTTGACGTTTCCAAAAAGCTCGGCTAATTCGGTCAGCTCGTGATAGTGGGTAGCGAAAAGAGTCCGGCATTTTATTTTATTCGCGATATGTTCGGTAATCGCCCAGGCGAGTGACAGGCCATCGTAAGTGCTTGTGCCGCGTCCGACCTCGTCGAGAATTACGAGGGACTTATCGGTGGCGTTGTTGATGATATTTGCCGTTTCGGTCATCTCGACCATAAAGGTTGACTGGCCTCGAACTAATTCATCCGAAGCACCCACGCGGGTAAAGATTCTATCGACCAGACCAATTTCGGCGTCTTTGGCCGGGATGAATGAGCCGGTCTGCGCCATCAGGACGAGCAGCGCAACCTGCCTAATGTATGTGCTTTTGCCGCTCATATTAGGACCTGTGATGATGAGGATATCGCCTGCGCCGCCGGTAAGGGCTATATCGTTCGGAACAAACTGTGCCCCGAGCATTTCGCTCAGCACGGGATGTTTTCCTTCGTTAATAATAAACTCACGGCCGGCGGTTAGTTTCGGGCGGATATAGTTTCGCCGGCGAGCTAAATATGCAAGGCCGGTAAGACAATCGCACTGGGCGATAGTATCGGCAAGCTTCTGCAACCGACTTACGTACTGGGCGGATTGACGGCGAAGCTGTTCAAAAAGCTGCTGCTCTAATTCGAGCGCCTTATCATCTGCGCTGAGGGCCTGTGTCTCGAACTCCTTGAGCTTCTCGGTGATATAACGCTCGGCGTTTTTGATTGTCTGTTTGCGGACGTAATCGACGGGGACCTTATCTGCTGCGGAGTGGCTTACCTCGATGTAGTAGCCGAAGACCTTGTTAAATCCGATTTTGAGGTTTGCGATACCGGTCCGCTCGGACTGCTCTTTCTGGTAATCCTGAAGCCAGCTTCGTCCATCGGTGGAGATTGAGCGCAGACGGTCAAGCTCTTCGGAAAAGCCGGTCTTTATCACACCGCCATCTCGAAGATGCGAGGGAGGTTCGGGCTTGATTGCCGATTCGAGCAGGTCAGCCAATTCGTCCATACTGTCGCATTGGCCCGCTAATTGTACGAGCAGTTCAGCGCCGAATTGCTCAAGGATTCCTCGCAACTGCGGTATCTGCCGCAGTGTAGAGGTAAGCGCCACCAGGTCTCTCGGAGACGCCCGGAAAGTGCTGATTCGTGCTGCGATTCGCTCGGTGTCGGACATGTTAGAGAACAGCCTGCGAAGCTCAGATAGTATGCCATCGATGTTTTTGATTTCTTCGACGGCATCCTGCCGTTGGGCGATAGCGCCAAGGTCGCAGAGCGGCATACACAGCCAGTTTCTGAACATTCTGCCGCCCATACCGGTTATCGTTCCGTCCAGGCTATCCAGCAGCGAGCCTTTTGTGCTTTCGGTGCGGATGGTGCGAAGGATTTCCAGGCTTCTCAGGCTGGTTGGGTCGATTTGCAGAAAGTTTTGACGGCTTATTTTCTTTAGATTCCGGATGTGGCCAAGCGTGGTTTTTTGTGTCTCGTTGAGATATTCGATAACAGCACCGGCCGGGCAGATAAGAGAGTCCTCGCCGTCACTGATACCGAAGCCTTCGAGTGTAGCTGTTCCGAAATGTTTCAGCAGACGCTGCCTTGCCTGATAAGGGTCGAAATACCAAGCCGGGCGTTCGGTGACAACGGCGTTGGTCAGTTGCGTAATGTCTCTTATGAGCTTTTTAGTCTCGGCTTCGAACAGCTCGCCGCGCCTGTCGGCCAGCAGACACTCGGCGGGTGATAATCGCAGCAGCTCATCGAGCAGTCTGTCTTCTGGCAGCTCCTGGGCAAAAAAATGTCCGGTCGAAATATCGACCCAGCTTATAGCAGCCTTGTGCTTTGTTCCCATACTGACGGCACAGAGAAAATTGTCTTCTTTGGCTGTCAACAACATATCGTCGGTCAGCGTACCGGGAGTAACGATTCTCACAACGTCGCGTTTTACGACGCCCTTTGCGGTTTTGGGGTCTTCGACCTGCTCACAAACGGCGACCTTGTAGCCAGCTTGCAACATCTTTTTCAGATAGCCGTCAACAGCGTGATACGGCACGCCTGCCAACGGGATGGGATTGGTTCCTTTGCTCCGGCTGGTCAACGTCAAACCCAGGACCTTCGAGCATGTTTTGGCATCTTCGTAGAACGTCTCGTAGAAATCGCCCATGCGAAAAAACAGAATGGAGTCCGGGTGCTGTTGTTTGAACTTATGAAACTGCTTCATAGCAGGTGTTAATTTTTCAGCATTTACCGTCATAGATGCAGATTATACACGAAGCCCGCCGTTTAACAACTCTGTTATGATTAAGGCTGCCTGTTGAATGGATTTAGCATTTTGTAATTGTTGCAGCATGTTGTTTTGTCTTTGTGTAAAACAAACAGCAGTCTTCAAATCGAAGTCTGCTACGCTGCAAATCTGCCGGATTTTTTCGAGCAAATTCTCGATACCAGTTCCTTCTTTGGCGCTTATCTTAACTGGGTCTGACAGAGCTTCCGGCAGTTTTTTTGTGTCGAATCCTGCGGGCAAGTCACATTTGTTTAAGACTGTGAGGACACATTTACCGGAGATTTTTTTAAGAAATTCTTTGTCAAGCCAGTGGTTCGTTTTGCTGTTATCCAGAACGAGCAGGACGAGGTCGGCCTGCTGTAAAATCTCAATACTTTTCTTCTGAGCGGCTTGCTCAATAATATCTTCAGTCGCATTGAGTTCTTCATCCAGTCCCGCCGTATCGATTAACCTTAGAGAAAGAGATTCGATTCGGCAGACAGCTTCGACCCAGTCTCTGGTTGTGCCTTTGATATCTGTGACTATCGCTTTTTGCCGGCCGGAAAGGCAATTGAGCAGCGTGCTTTTGCCGCTGTTGGGCGGGCCTATCAGGGCAGCGGAGCAGCCTTCGATAATAAGTTTCGCCGTTCGACTGCTTTCAAGTATCCGCCCAATCTGCGTTGACATTTGTTTAAGAGAAGTTTCGTTTATATTCTCAAGCCACCCTGCGGCTGTTGCGCTTAGGCCGGCGTCGATTTGATTTGCGATTATTTTTGTGCCCTCGATGGTTTTGGCATTCAACCGGGCCAAGCCGGCTTCGATGGCGATTGTATTGACGGCTTTTTGCGAAGAAAGGATTTTAGTTAGAAGCTGCTCTGCGGTCAGCAGCGTTACTCCACAGCGTTGGAGCATTTGCATTATATCGGCAACAATCAGCGGATTACCGTGGCAGTGTATCGCAAAATTATTTTGTCCTTCACAGCCGAGGGTGACCTGGTCGATGGTTTCATCACCGTCAAGGATTTTGCCGAGCAGAATTTCGCCGGTATTAAATTCAGTCTGCATTGTTCTGGCCGGGGTGAATATTTTTTTGACGACCGCCTCGGCCGAATCGCCGAAGACCTGGACCGTTGATATGGCACCTGTGCCCTTGCCGGTCATTACTGCTGCGAAAGTATTCATAAGATACTAAAATTCAAAAACGGATTCTTCTCTTGAGAAGACGGGGAATTACTTCGAACACTCAATTCAGAGAGAACTGGCTTTTTCTTCGATATATTTATTATAGGCCAAAACGATACCTTTTACGACGAGGTTAGGAACCCAGGAGTCTATGAATTCACAATCATCCTTTATGACTTTCGCTGCTGCACCGGTAATGATGGTTTGCGGCCACTTGCCGATTTCTTCCGCATAGCGTCTTATCACCTCCTGCAGTACTCCGACAGTAGAATAATACAAGCCGCAATTTATGGCATCGACGGTATTTTTGCCATACGGCGCTTTGGGTTTGGTGATTTTAGTTTTCGGCAGTTGGGCGGTATTTTCTTTCAGGGCTTTTGCGCTGATTTCAAAACCCGGACAGATAACGCCTCCGAGAAAAATACCATTTCCATTAACCATGTCGATGGTTACAGCCGTACCAAAATCCGCTACTACCACCGCATCTTCGACAACATCGTAAGCCGCCGCGGCCGAGACCACTCGGTCTGTACCGACCTTGTCCGGCTCATCCACCCAGAGACTCATCGGCAGGGGTATTTCTTTACCTATGATGTAAATTTTTTCGGAGAGTTCATCTTTTGCTATTTCCCGGATTAGCCTGGTCCAGTCCGGCTTTACACTGCTGACAACGATTACTCCGTTGTGTTTTTTCTCTTTAGAGCTTTCAGCGACGGGAATTTTAGCCCAGGCGGATTTCAGACAGCTTGTAAGCTTTGCACGGGAGCCGCCGGGGATAGATTTAATAGACTGCTCCTTGCCTTCGAGGAACAGTCCGATGCTGATATTCGTATTGCCGATATCTACTGCGATTATGTTCATATTTCATGCCTTTTAACTCGTATATATCCATACCTCTTTTACTCTATTATCCCGCTAATGTCAATTAAGGCTAACCACAAAGGAAATACATAAATTTTTTAGAAATTCCGGTGGACAAATCGCCCTTGCCGGTCACTATGTTTACAGCGAATGTCAAAATCTTAAGGGCCCTGATTTGACGACACCAAGTGATACAATGCTGATTGAGGCTGTGCTGGCCAGCGACAAAGCCGCTTATGAGAAATTGTACGACCGTTACGCACCGCTGATTCGGGCTATCTGTTACGATTATACCGGCAATCTTGCCGACGCCCAGGACCTCGCACAGGACGTTTTTATGCTGGCGTATGAGAAGTTGGACCGATTGCGCAAACGGGACAGTTTTGGAAAGTGGCTTGTTGGAATCGCCCGGCATCGCTGCCAGGAATGGCGTCGCCGGAAATGTCGAATCCAAAACAACAATGCCAGGCTTAATGACGTCCGGGCGGCCGCTCATGAGAAGCCGGATAATAGCCGGATAGAGCTGCTTCGAGAGATGATTACAACACTTCCAGAAAAAGAACGATTAGCTTTGCATACTTTTTACCTGCAAGGCAACTCGGCCGACGATATCCGCAAGATAATGGGTTTGTCGAGGTCGGGATTTTACCGCGTCCTCGAAAAGGCACGCAAACGCCTGGAAAAATTAATGCTCAAAGAGCAGGAGAATATCCGATGAAAACACCGTTAGATAAAGATTTGAATAAATTGTATGAGTCGTTTAACCAAAATCACAATCACCTTCGCCAAAAGCTAATGGTTTCATTGCCCGACCGTTCCAAGGAACACAAACGGGCGAGGCGAATTAACCATCTATTGGCATTTACAGGAGAGACTATTATGAGAAATAGAATAACAAAATTAGCCGCTGCGGCGGTCATAATCATTGCAGTCATGCTCGGTATTAATTACATCGGCGGCTCACCTGACGGCGCAAGCGTTGCGTGGGCGGACGTGCTCGACAACATCGAGGCTGCACGAACATTGACGTATATTTTTGAGATTGAAAAAGGCGATATCAAGGAGATTTTTAAGACCAGAATTAAGGAGCCATATCTGCAACGGTCGGATGTAATAGAGAGTCTCTATAAATACAAGGTGGCTATACGTAATGCAGAGAGCAATAAGCGTTGGACATTATATCCAAATACCAAAATGGCAACGGTTAACAATGATGAAGGTTCTCCCGGTGATGAAATCCGTGCGTATGAGGGCCTAAAAAAGGATTTTCGAGATGGTACTGAAAAGAATCTCGGCCGGGTTAAGTTGAACGGGCGTGATACTATTTGCTTTGAAATTTCCAAAGATAACAGGAAAATCACAGTCTGGGCCGATGCGGACACCGCTCTTCCAGTACAAATCGAGGAAATATCAGAAAAAAACGGGAACAGATGGAGGGCATTGAGGAGTGATATTGAGTTTGACGTGGAACTGGATGATCAACTCTTTGTACCTCCGGCAGACTACAGTATTTTAGACCTTGCAGCGGGACGAACACAAACCCCGTTCGAACTGACCGAACAACACCTGATTGAAGGATTGGCCGTTTACCCAAAATATCTGAATGGGAAGTTCTGTACCCGGTACATAGGCGGAAGACCTTTGTCGGAAGAAGTAAGAAAGAAATGTAAAGCCGAGGTGGAGAAGATCGAAGGCTGGTCAGACGAGGAAGCTAACAAGAGCAACTTTGGTTGTGAATTTATAGAACGATTGCCAGAAGGCAGCGACTTCCAATATGTTGGAGAAGATGTGAAATTTGGCGATGCAAACACACCCGTATGCTGGTGGAAACCTCCAGGCTCAAAAACCTATCGGGTAGTCTATGGTGATCTGAGTATTCGGAATGTCGAACCGGATGATTTGCCTGAGGTTCCGTGGTTAAAAAAATGAAAAGAATAGATTATCGAACGGCCGGGCTTTGTTTTGGCTCGGCCTTTTTTATGCTTGCCGTTAAGACTGATCTTTTAGTTCTTTGACCTTTTGCCAGAGTGATTCGCTTAGCTCTTTTGTTCCGGAGCCGGTGACTGCTGAGATTGGATGAATCTCTTTGTTTAGCTTCTTTCTGAGGTCTTCTATTATCTTTCCATCGGGGTCGAGGTCGGTTTTGTTGGCGACGATAATTTCCTGTTTTTTTGCCAGGGTCTTGCTGTACTGCTCCAACTCGCGGCGAATTGCATTGTAATTTTCCACAGGGTCGGAGCCATCGGTCGGCATTATGTCGAGAATGTGGGCCAGTATTGCAGTTCTTTCGATGTGTTTGAGGAATTTATAGCCGAGGCCCGCACCACTATGAGCACCTTCGATAAGGCCTGGGATATCGGCCATAACAAAACGGCGATAGCCGGATAATTCGACGATACCCAGTACCGGCTCGATCGTGGTAAAGGGATAGTCTGCAATCTTGGGTCTTGCCGCTGAGCAGCGTGAGATAAGGGTGCTCTTACCGGCGTTCGGCATACCGACTAAGCCTACGTCGGCGATGAGCTTAAGTTGGAGCCGGATATTTCTCTCCTGGCCCTCCCTGCCGCGCTCGGTTTCTCTGGGGGTCTGATTTGTTGATGTCGCAAAGGCCTTATTACCTCTTCCGCCTTTTCCACCACGACAGACACATACCTTTAATCCAATCTCTTTCATGTCTTTGAGAAGTAAATCGAGGTCGGTATCGTAAATGAGTGTGCCTGGCGGAACTTTGATAATGAGATCCTGTCCGTCTGCCCCGGACTTGTTTCTTCCTGAGCCGGGCTGACCGTTTTGGGCTTTCCAATGATGTTTACCGGCGAAGTCTAACAAAGTATCGAGATTATCCACGGCCTGGAAATAAACATTGCCCCCTCTGCCGCCATCGCCTCCATCGGGCCCGCCTTTAGGAATGAACTTTTCACGCCGAAAGCTCAGGCACCCGTGGCCACCGTTTCCCGCTGTAATCTGGATTTGCGCTTCATCGATAAACATGGCGTTTGTATTGCGTAATGCGTATATAGTATTGAGTTTGTTGCATAAAAAAAGGATGGTATCGCGTACCATCCTTTTTTGTTGGTTATCCTTACTTACCGTCAGACAACGTGCACTTTTCGCCCCTGGAACTGCACCTTTCCTTCCGCGGTGGCAAATAACGTGTAGTCTCTGCCCATACCGACGTTAGAGCCGGCGAAGAACTTTGTTCCACACTGCCGGACGATTATTGAACCTGCGGAAACGGTTTGGCCGCCGTACATCTTTACACCTCTGTACTGCGGATTACTGTCTCGACCATTTCTCGAAGAGCCCTGTCCCTTTTTATGTGCCATAATTAGATACCTCTAAGCTAAAATTAATCTTTAATTGACAAATTATCCAAAGCGGGAATTCTAACCACTTTATTCAGGCTTGTCCAGAAAAAATTTCAGGATTGTTGAAATTGTCCGGAGGGTGTTTAATCCATCCTGATACCCTTTTGCTCCAGCCATTGTTTCAAATCGCCCATTTCGTTATTGAAAATCTCGTTGTCGTAGTCTTCTTCCAGTTTTTGGATATTACTTTCCAGTTCGGGCTGCTCCTGCACAATATCGCTTAATTTCTTTTCGAATTCATCGCTGACAAGGCGAAGGTCGTCAAACTTGACCTGAAGCTCCAACATACCGACCAGCCGTCTTGCTACTGCTTCTATGCACTTTGGATTACTTCCCTGGACATAAGCGGGAATCGTAGCCACGAAAGAGACCATCCTCAGGCCTCGTTTCCGGCAATTGGCCGTCAGATAAGTAACGATACTGGCGGGTCCATCGTAGTTGGCGAATTTAACGCCATAATGCCGAAAGGTTTCTTTAAGTTCAGCATCCGAAACGGAACAGAAAAGTCTCGGCTCGCGAGTGTGCGGCACAAGACCGGCAACACTGCCTATGAAATATATCATTTCGACGCCGAACTGCTCGCATAACGAGAAGATACATTCAGCAAATTCTTCCCATTGCAAATTCGGCTCTTTGCCTGAAAACAGTATAAGGTCATGTTCCTCGCTGTAATAAAACGCGTCCGCAGGAGTTTCGCAGGATTTAATCAGTCCGTCTTCTATCTGCGTGTGCGGTCGAAATAATGCCGTCATTTCCATTGGACCCGGGAAACTATAAAGATAGAATCCTTCCGGTCCGACCTCAGCAAACTTCTGCGCTCCAAGCTTGTCGATAAGGCAATTTACGGTTCCAGTTGATACATCACCGCCGTCCATCCACCCGGAGAAGCCTAACAATAACCGAGGACTTCTGAAATTCGGCCTTTTGAAGATTTTTAGTTTTCCGGATGACATTATTCACCTTAAGAAGTTTCACGATAAACAACTCTTTTATCATTAATCGGCAAGTCAATCCAGCCAAATTTATTAAATAGTGAAAGTTCAGCAAAAAACGGTTGTTTTCGTGGAAAGAGCGACAGCAATAGGATATAAAAAAGCAATAGTAAAGACAAGGACAAAAAAAACAAAATACGAAATTAGGATGACAATTTATGACAGTTTTAGCGGCAGAAATAACAGGCATGGCTGATTGGTTGACAAAAACTATCAACTACGAAATTATCAAGGGAAATGCAATTTGGCGGTTCGGGCTTGTCTTACTGGTAGTACTGGCGACAATGGCAACAGGGCGAATAATCCAGTTTGCCGTTAACAGTTATGCCGGGCGACGAGCACAAAAGAAGGGCGAAGTCCCTCTAACCCTGCTGCTAAAATCGCTGGTAAATCCCATCTATGTAGTGATATTTGCAGCCGGCGTATTTTTCGCCAAGGTCCCTCTGCACTTCAGTGACGAAACAGGCATACGAATGGTTATCAGCGAGGGATGGACAACACTCGCACGAGTAATATTGGCCATTGCAGCAGCTTATGGGCTTTACCGGCTTGTGGATGTCATCGAATATTATCTGAATCGCCTCGTCGGCAAAACAGAAACAACGCTTGATGATATGCTCGTACCAATCGTACGCAAGGCCTTGAGATTAACAATTGCAATTATCGCAGTCCCTCTAATCAGCGAGAATATCTTAGGGACGAACGTCCAAGTCTCTTCTGCTTAGTGCCGGGGTCGGCGGTATTGCTGTCGCTCTTGCGGCCAAGGATACAATAGCCAACTTTTTCGGCTCCATTACTATTTTTACCGACAGGCCATTTCACATGGGAGAGCTTGTAAAGATCGGCGACCACCTTGGCCCGGTCGAGGAAGTCGGCTTTAGAAGCACGCGCATCCGTACACTACAGGGGCATCTTGTAACCATACCTAACAGCGTGATTACAAATTCGAGCGTTGAAAACATCGGTAGACGTCCCTTTATTCGCAGGACCTCTAATATCACCATTACTTACGATTCCGGTCATACCAAGGCCAAAAGGGCTGTGGAAATTATAAAAGAAGTTCTTGCCGGCGTGCAGGAGGTCAATACAGACCCTGAGAAACCACCGAGGGTATATTTCAGCGATTTTAATGAGTGGTCTTTGAATATTTATATGAGTTATTGGGTTAAACCTGCTGATTTCTGGCTGTACAACAAGGTCAATGAACAGGTACACCTTGAGATTATGAAGCGATTTGAGGCCGAACAAATCGAGTTTGCTTTCCCAAGTCAGACGCTTTATGTAAAAAAGACTGATTCGTTATAATATGTTAGGTATGCTCATTTAAAACATTGCGAGGCCTGCAAAGCAGGCCTCACAATCTCATTCGTTAGGTTATATATGACTTCGCTCCGTTTTAAGAACGGTTTGAATCATAAACCACAAAATACGATTGAACGCTTACTCTTCTTCAGCAATTCTTTTTTCCGCATTAGTAAGAGACTGCTGCGGCTTTTTAAATCTGGTTTCTTCCAGTGCCTCCTGCTCATCTAACGACAAAAGAGGCTCCTGGCTGCTAATCCGCGGAGTTATAAAAACAATCAGCTCGGTTACAGCCGTATCTTCACCTTTGAATCTGAACAGTCCGCCCACGAGAGGTAAATCTCCAAGCAGCGGTATTTTGTTTTTCTCTTTACTTACATCTTTCTTGCGCATGCCGCCAAGAACTACCGTCTGACCATCTTTAACCAATGCTATTGTATCAACCTTGCGGGTATCAACAACAGGTACATCTGTTGTAGAAAGTGTTACACGCTCGACAAAAACATTAAATTCCGGCAATAAATGTAATCTCACCATACCGTCCCTTGTAACATGTGGCGTGACCGTAAGCTTAACACCGACCTCCTTAAATTTAACCGTTTCCGTGACAGTACCCGCTGAGACCGTTCGTTCCACGTAGGGATATTCGGTTATGATATCGAAAAGAGCCTCTTCGTTATCGAGTACCAATATCCTCGGATTGGCAAGAAGCTTGGCTTCGGTAATCTCCTGCTGAGCATTTAATTGAGCATCTATGTCAACGTTGGGAGTAAGCCAGCCAAAACGTAGAAATCCTGTCGTATCTGACGTTTTGGTTGTGGAACCTTCGAAAAGACTTGTAATGAATGGATTGGTTGAACTTTTAACATATGTATCGACGCCCGCCTTGCTTACCGTTATGTCGTCATTTATGTTCGTGGCAGCAAAATTTGTACGTCTGCCCGCCGACCATTGGACACCAAGGTCGAGCTTGTCTCGGCTGGTTATATCGTAGATTCGTGCCTCTACTAATATCTGTGGAGTAATCCGGTCAATTTTCTCCAGCAGGCCGGTTATCTCCGTGATTTTGCTCTCGGTATCGGTAACAATTATATGACTGGTGCCCTTAATGGAAGATACCGAGCCCTGAGGTGACTTGAATTTATCCAGAGCTGTTACAACTTCCGTGGCATCTACATAGACAATTTCAAAAGTTTTAGTCAGAATTGGTTCGGCTTTTGCAACCATTTCCGCAGAGGTTATTATTCTTATTACATTATCGGTCGGCACGTAGAGGCTGTCATGCACCGCAAGAATATTTCTCAATGCTTCTTCGAGCGGTACATCATTAAACGTAACGGTAACATTGCCAACAACCAAGGGGCTCATGATATAATTCAGGCCCGCCTGTTCAACCAATTGTTTTACCACCAAATCGATGGACTGATCACTAACATCAATAGAAATATGTTTCTTCATTTGACGCTCAACAACCGTTAAATCTGCGTTTTCTTCCGAATCTTCATTATCGGCCTGGGCCATTGTGATATTGCAACTTATACAAATAACTGCAATGACCATCAAAAGCCGGAACGCTCTATTATTTTTCAAAATGCTTCTCATAACATATCCTTTCGAAGATTAATCGCTTAAGCGATTTTTCACCTATCCCGCCACATTGTGATTATTTTTATCGTTGGATTCCCTGGCTCCATTTTTTTCCATTCATTTCGAATTCGACACTATCCTTATTTATTTTTGCAATGCTCGCACCCTGTATTTGATCTCCTTCGTGCAATATGCGGTTGCTAATAATCGCCGACGAGTTGTCCTCGCTATAAAGAATACTTTTGACAATTATTTTTACTAATTCTCTGGATTCAGCTTGATTAGTTCCCGTTACAACAGGGCCTAATTGCATAGGGTCGCGAAGTGTTGTCGGATACGGCTCAGGAATTTTCCAGTCGATTTGATCATTCAAACCCGCAGAGGCAACGCCGGTATTATTCTCATCAACGGCCTGGACATTATGCACACTCGTTCCAAAAACACCTCCTCTGAGGACAAATACTACTAAGATGATAAAGAGTACCGGTATTATTACCACCATTGCTTTTTGCTTTGTGGTACTGGCACCTGGTTTTGTTTCACATAGTTTGCTTGTTATTTGCTTCCATGAACTTTTGCTGCTGACTTTCACAACAGAACTTTTCTTAGAAACTTTTTTTGCAATGTCGCCAATATCAGCTTTTTGAAATCGTTGAACAGCTATAACTTTTGGTTTCTCAGTCGTTTGAGATTCGCTTTGTGGAACTGACTCATTTTCAGACTCTTGAGCCAGATCAACTTCGGATTCCTCAATCGGAATAACCTCTGATTTCTGGGCCGTCACAAATTTGGAAGTGTCAGCCTGCTCAGCCTTGGGTTCCTGAACTGGCTCAGCTTCGGAATCTTTAGGTGACTCTATTTCGGATTCCTCAATCGGAATAACCTTTGATTCCTGGGCCGTCACAAATTTGGGAGTGTCAGCCTGCTCGGCCTTGGGTTCCTGAATTGGCTCAACGTTGGGTTCCTGAATTGGTTCAGCTTCGGAATCTTGAGATGACTCTATTTCGGATTCCTGAATCAGAATAACCTTTGATTCCTGGGCCGTCATAAATTTGGGTGGAGAAACCGGTTTATTTTTGGCTTCCTCAACAGGTTCGGGCCTGGATTCCTGCGCCGGTTCCGATTCAGGTAATATTTGTATATTTTGAGACTCGGATTCCCGTGCCTCCGAAGCCAGTTGTTGAGCTTCAGCCGACCCTGTATCCTCCAGTGTAGACATCTGGCCTCTATTTTTTTGCGGAATCAATACCCCACTGAAAATCGATGAGATCTTCTTGTGCAGCCCCGCTTTATCCCTATCCCTTTCCTTCTCTGACATTGATTATCTCCTGACCAAAGCCTGGGCATCGTCTATCTGCTCAACAGAAACCTTGCCATTAATTATCTCTTCAGCTAAGGCCCTGTATTCCGCCGTCGAGCGGCTTTCGGGAGCGTAGGTCAAAACCGGCTCACCCGTACTTGGAGCCTCAGCCAACCGTACGCTTCTGTGAATAACAGTCTCAAACACCAAATCACCGAAATATTCACGCATTTGCGTTTGAGTCTGCCTGCTGAGCAGGGTGGTTTTATCCACAAAAGTCAACAATAAGCCCAAGATTTTTACATTACAGGAATGTAAATGCTCTTTGATAATGTTCACTGTCTCGAAGAGTTGTTTCAGGCCTTCCATCGCATAGTAATGCACCTGGACAGGCACAATAATATCAGTACTTGCAACAAGTGCGTTGAGGGTCAACAGGCTAAGCGACGGCGGACAGTCGATAATACACAGATCATATTTGTCCTCTACTGTTTTGAATTCCTTGGTCAGGACAAACTCTCTACCGACCACGCTGACCAGTTCAATCTCCGCGCCAGAAAGCAGAACGTTGCTTGGGGCAATATCAAGCCGCTCGAATTTTGTGCTCAATATAACTTCGGAGATTGAAATTTGAGGCTTTGTAATAGCATCATAAATGGTTACAGGCAGCTCATCAATATTATGGCCAAGGCCTATTGTGCTGTGACCTTGCGGGTCGAAGTCGACTAAAAGTGTCCTCTTGCCTTTCTCGGCAAGACTGACTGCGACATTTACTGCCGTAGTTGTCTTTCCACAACCACCTTTCTGATTTGCTATTGCTATTGTTCTCATATTTTTTTGCCGTAAACTTGCCCCGTATTTTTATCGGAAGTTTCGCTGTCCTGCTGTTTTCTGACAAAAGCTGTAACATTCAGATTCACTCTAAAAACTGAATCATCCTGTCCCGCACGAGCTATTGTAAACTTGTCCACGAAGATGACAGGTCTGCGTCTCTCTAAAGTATTCAAGAACGTAGCAAACTGATTCCAATCACCGGTAAAGCTGATATTAATCTGGTCCTCATGTATGTACTTATATTCATCTTTGTTTCTTGTAATTCCACGGTTGCTTTTGACTTTACTGCCGAAAGATGCAACTTTCTTCTCTTCGGCAATCTGGCTTAAGTCAAAGGTCAAATTAGCCGAATCCTCGAATTCAGCAACAAAATCCTTAAGCCTGTTTTGCAAACTCTCGATTTCTTCCTTCAAACGGACCTTGGTTTCCTCTTGTGCAGCTCTTAGAGCAGACTTATAGATCTGTTGTTTCTCCGCGAGCCTGCTTTCGACGAGCCTTTTGGAATTCTTTTGTGGTCTTACAATAAACATATAGGCAAGCAGAAATATCACAAAGCAAGCCGCCCATATTACTCCAGATGTTATAAGATATTTTTTATGAACCTTGATAAAATTCATTTTACAACCTCGGTTTAAAGACACAGTCAATTTCATAAGAGGCAACATCCTGGCCTTTGAGTGTCTCAGATTCCCGCGAAACCACGATGTTCTCAAGCTTGGGCCCAAGGAAAGCTGAAGATTGAAGGCGGTCCTGAAAATCTCTGACTTCCTTGTTACAGTCATATTGAGGACCGCCGCTAATACTCATATGCAATATGTTAAAAGGGACACTGCTTTCAATCATTTCCTGCGGATTATCAGGCTTGGGAACCTTTCTTCTCACAGAGTCCTGTCTTACCTCAAGCTCGGTCAACATCACTGAGTTCGGCATATTCTCCACCATCGTCACCAGCACAGGCGACCACTGAACATATTTCCCGATAGAAGACTTGACTTCCGACAGGCAAGCATCGTAAAGGATTTTCTCTTTCTCTAATGATTTCTGCATCTTCACAGCGTCCGACAATTTGTCAATCCCCGACTGGCATCTGCCTATTTCCTGCTCCCTTATTGACATATATGTTATATCATTCACATAGAAACCGAACATTATTATTAAGATATATAAGGGTACTGCGATAGTGACCGCAACAATAGCTATGCCTCCCGGGCTGCTCTTTAGTGGGAGGCCCTGTCCTTTTAATAAATCTATCTTAAACATAATTATCTATCCCGCTGCTCGTGCGACCTTTAGTCTTTTCCGATAATCCCATTATTAGACCGACCTCATAGCAAGGCCGGCTGCTACCGCAAGTGCAGGGCCTTTCTTGCCGCAAATATCTCCGAACTGCGGGTCAGTATCGCAGCTTATCTTCTCAAAAGGATTCCACAAAACCGCTTCTATCCCGAACCTGCTGTTCAATAATTCGACGAAACCATTTGCGAGTGCAAAACCTCCACAAACAAATATTTTCTCAACCCGGGTCGATTGCTCCTGGGTTGCATAATAGCGCAACGTATTTGAAACATCGACTATAAGTTGCTTACAGGCTTTTCCAAGGCTGTCATTAAGCTCGGTTTGAGCATTCTTTGACTTGCCTGATAAAATCCTCCTGACGTCTTCGGTTGACATACTTTTATCTGCCGCAATCAGTTTTATAATATCATTACCTGCAAAGGTCATATCGCGAACAAAAGGCCTGCTGTTGCCACCCATAATTGCCAACGTTGTTCTGGAGTTTCCAACATTCAGTATCGCGATTGTGGATTTATCAGAATTTCCGGCCAGACCATTGAAGCAATTTAAAAGTGCCAGTCCCTCAACATCCATCAGAACACACTTTAGAGCGGCTTCTTTTGCGAGATTCGCCTTGTCTGTTACCAGTGTATTCATCGCAGCTACCAGGACGCCTCTTGTCTTATCATCGCCATTAGATATCAAGTGATAATCAACAACACTTTCTGCTGCATTAAACGGACACACCTGCGAAGCTTCAAATAAAACCGCCCCATCTATCTCTGAAGTCGATAATGATGGAAACTCAAAGTCCCGCACTGCAACTTCCGGCCCGCTGAGGCCGCAAACAGCCAGTTTCGTCCTGCCACCAACCAATTCAAAGCATTCACGGATTGCATTGACAGTATTTAGATGATTATCCTCTTCTTCGCTTACTGCAACCTCGGTAATGCCAGCGGCGGCAACCGAATACCCTGAATCATCTTTGAGTAATCGGACTGCCTTGACTGAAAATGATCCTATATCCAATCCCAGAATCTCAGTCTTGGTAAAATTAAACATTCTTACCCACTCCAAGCCTATCAATGCTCATAAAAATTCAGATTTTAAAATCAGAAGTCTCAGTTAACGTTTCTTTTCATCGGCTTAAACAACAGAGCGTTTTACTTAGATATTGCATTCACCGTAAATAGGCTTTACGAGTTTAATTTTAAGATGTCAGGTCCTATAAATAAGCGAATGCCTGATTATTTTTGCCGATATGTCTATATTTTTGGTCCTTATCAGTAGTCTGATTCTTAATAATCAAATATATGATTTGTTTAAGCCGTAGATTATGTAAGTTATCGGACATATAGGAAGCAGACACCAAACAGGCAGCGAGCAGGTACACATCAACCGGCAATTTCTGAAATGTATTTGTCAATGAGTTGAACTTCTCTTATTGAGGTTAGCTTGACATTTTTCAGATCATTAACATTGATGTCAACAACGACCAAGCCGGTAGAATAAAACCGGTCTTTTTTGGTACTACATGTCAATTGAGAAGTAACATTTCCGCCGGTCGCAATACATTCTTCATCACAAGGAGGATTCTTCCTGCCAGTTACTCCGCGATGATATACATACGAGTGGAGTTCCCGGAGGCAGATTTGTAAGAAGAAGGAGTTTATCATCAAATGACCATTTTCGGACAGGTGGTTGGTAGTAAGGATAACCACCTTTCCATTTTCCAGTGCCAATCTGACTGTACCAGAGACTGGCAATCGAACCGGTCCATTCAAAAGTCACTCCCGTCCAAGGTTCGAGGAATCTGAAAAGGTTCTCCAACCCACCACCATAGCCATCATCCGTTGTCGGTGAGTGTCCCGCCACGACAGAGGTATCGACTGTGGTTTTAGCAGCTTTTTTCCATGTATCCTCATCCGTCCAACCATTTGAGAGAATATTTATCGAGTCACACATTACCGAAGCCGGCTTGCCATTTATGTTATAATCCCCCTGAATATACAGAGGATTATCAGTTGCCACAGTTAATCCGTCCGGTGGTAACACTTTACCGTTGACTAATCTTACGCCGTCCTGCTGGCCTGCACCGGCTAAATGGGAGGAAACATAAAGGATTCCATTGGGCGGAAAGAGACCGTCAGTGTGCATCTTAAACAGGTCAATTTCTGTAACATTGATATCCTTGCCTTCTCTGTAATTATGGAAAGTCTTGCTCGTATCAATAACACCCGGAAGGTCTATAACCTGGCCCAATTTGTTGTAGGGTACACCGTCAATAATTCGTATATCCGCCTGCCAGTATAGATTGGCTTCTTTTAATACTTCAGAGTCTCCAATCTCACCCCGCTTGATTATATCCTCAGGCTCAAAATCAGTAGGGATTGGAAGAGTTAATTCCGAAGTCGCATGGGATTGACTAAGTACTGTACCGCCCCAGGTAGATAAGGCCTTATCAGTCCAATCCGGATCAGTGCAGTCAAAGTCCATTTCCTGGTAATCTCCGTTGGCATCTTTAATTTGAACAGTTCCACTTTCCTCTCCGGGATCTCCGGGCTTACTGGTCCTGTAAATATCCCCGGCAGAAGTAATGTTTGAATCGATAGAAAGGGTATTGCCTGAAGTCAAGAAGATATCATGATTCGAATGAATTCTGCCTGTAATTACCATTTCGGCCCCCGGCTCAAGCTCGAGGTCCTGGTCATAAAAAGCGGCAAATTGAAAAAGGTGAAGCCTCTGATCTTCAACCCACTGAATCAATCTTACAGAAGCACCAACTGAACCATCGACCCTGGCCTGAGAAGTAATCTTGTATTTCTGAGTGTATCCCTCCATTCCTTTATACGGCCCTGTATCCAAGATATTCTTCTCAGTATCGCCGAATTTTTCAATTGTAAAAGTATCAAAGGTAAAACCTTCCAATTCAGGCGGAGAAACATTATAATAGCTGGCAATATCCTCCTCAGAGCTCAATTCCATTATCTGCCTTTTTTCGCTTAAAAGCGATTTTAAATTTACAACTGCATATTCTAAACCCGCCTCGGCCGCATAAAAAGCTCGTGACGAGTTCAGCTCTTTCTGAGTCATTACTATCTCAGTCTTCGCCATATTGAGCATAGAAAAACCTAAAATGACAAAGATACAAGTAAAGACCACTACAGCAACAAGGGCCAACCCCTTTTCTGCCATGTATTCTTCTTTTATGTTGGCTTTCGACTTGGCATTAATTTTAGCTGTTTTGTTCATGACTTTATCCCTGATTGTAACCTTATTCTTTTCCTAACTTATAGCGTTGCCTTTTTTTCCCGTTAAACAACGTATTAAGAGACGCTGGCTGAATGTCTCTTCTCACTTAATGCCATAACCTGTGCCATTTTTCCCAAATGAGGATATAATTC
>CAZIAN010000039.1:0-14905 GCA_964537355.1 uncultured Pirellulales bacterium
GATGTTCCGAATGCGATGATAGTCAGAGCTATAACGCTCTTGCTCAGGCCGATTTTCGTACCGATAAAAACGGCCCCGTCCTTGGCCATCTCAGCTCCAACAGCCAGTCCAATTAATCCAATCACAATCAAGAGCACGTTTTTTATACCATCTTCGCTTTTTATTCCGTCTCCGCTTGCCCGGGTGATTACTTCCGTATCGTTAGCAATTTCTTCTGCAATTCTGTCCAGTTCTGCCTGTTTATTTCTGTTTTGTACGCTTTCTTTCCGCGCCAGAATGACGGTTATCAGAATTAATACCGCAAATACTGCTATCAAAACAATGGCTTCCAGCCGCGAGAGATATGAATCGTACAGAAATGGCCATAATAGCAACCCCGTAAGAATCATCACGGGTATCTCACGGTAAAGCGTTTGTCTTTTGACCATGAGAGGCCGGATAAGGGCTACCAGGCCACCTACAAGGGCCAGATTCGCAATATTAGAGCCGAAAACATTACCGATGGCAATATTTCCCCCTTCGCCGGTCTTATCGAGTACTCCGGCGATGCTCACTGCTAATTCAGGCGCTGATGTACCCATAGCAACAACCGTCAGGCCGATAACAAGTGAGCTGACACCGAGCCGCCGAGCCAACCAAACAGCACCGGTCACTAACAGATCAGCAGACTTCCACAGTATCGCCAGCCCGCCGACTAAAAGAATAACAGCTAATATTATATTCATCTGAACGCCAAATTCTATATTTTGCTCTTGGTTTTGCCCTGCTGATACTTTTGTAAAACAATAATTTAAGATGGTTAATATTGCAAGTTAATTAGTATTTGTCACACGAGAGTATTTGCACATGTAAAAAGAGGTTTTTTGACTAAGAACCGGCCTTTTTATTAAGAATGCAAAAAAAGCCTCCATTCTGATAAAGTTGCTCTTTCAATATGACGAAAAATCCTTTGCGGAGCCCATTGAATGTCAATGGGGGATATTTCATTTCATAACTTGTGAGGAGACTGAAAATGACAAACAGAAAAAAGAGGCTGGTTGCTCGGCAATTGGTAAACACATATTTGATTCTAACGTTGCTCATCTCAGGATGTGGTGACAGCAAATATGGCCGGATAATAAAGCCGAAAAAAGAACGTTTCGAAATAACGAGTACTCATTCGGAATTTTCGGACCTGGCCAACAGTTCGGACCTGCCGGTCATGTATATAAGTGAAGGTAAAATCGGCGTTTCCAAAGTCGAAGCAGCCCTGGAAACTGCCGATGCCGGTGATTTACAGGCTCGTGCTGAATTCAGTAAACGGTCGGCTGATTATAGTGCCCGCCGCACGGAATTAGAAGCACAAATCAACAAAAACCTTTCTGAAGCAGATGCTCTTCGCAAACAGTATAGCAAAGAATACAGCAAGGCCATGGCACAAATCACGGCAAGAGTAGCAGAACTCGATGCTCTTTCAGGGCTTAAAGACGCAAACGTAGCGTCTTTAACCAAAGAAGGCGACAGCAAACGTTACGATCTTATCGCTGATGCACGTGAAAAGTTCGAAAGCGAAAAGGCTCGGATTGAACAATTAAAAGTGATTCACGACGCGATAGAAGCCGAAAGCAACGCAAAGATTCTTGAAATGACAGAGGCCGCGAAAGCGACACGTGAACGTGCCAATGCCACTGTAGAAGATCTTGAAGCTGAGGCTGTCTCGGTTCAACTGGAAACTCAGGCTCGCGTGGATGAACTCGATGAGCAGATTAGATCTGTTACTGTTCAAACGAAATCGGAAGCCGACAGACTCAATGCAACCAGAGAAGCAATTCTGAAGGATGCGGAGGCTCACGTAAAAGAGCTTCGGACCAAAGCTGCTACTATTCAGAATAATCTTGCGAACGAAGAATATCAGTTAAAACTGACGCAAGCCGAATCTGTAAAAGCCGAGGCTCAGGCAAAAACATTAGAGAAATCCGCAAATGCGCCTACCCGCCTTGAGAAGACTCTGGCAGAAATTGATCGTCTCCGTGCGGAGATTAGCCATCATCAGGAAAGCTCTATAGCCAATTATGAATCGCTGCTTGCCGAAGCTGAGTCCAAAATTGACGATGATCTTAACGAGGTCAAGAAACTACGAATTAGCTCAGACAGGGCGGAACAAGTTGCTCGTTCCGAATTTATTAAGGCCGAAGCCGCCGCTCGTGCCGAGGCCGCACGTCAGACAGCGATCCATGCCGAAGCTTTAGCCGAAGCACAAAAACTTCAGATTATCGCCGAAGCGGAAGCCGAAGCGGCAAGAATCAAAAAGGAAGTTCTGGATGAGATAGCATCTAAGAAAGCAGACAATAAAGTCGAAATGGATAATAATACCACTTTTGTATCAGAGCAGACAGAAGAACTGCACACAGTACCGGATGTCCCTCAGGTACAGGATGTCGCGCCAAGGATAGAGCCAAATCACATCGCAGCATATCGTACAAGCTTTGCCGAGGTTATGAGAACAAGGGCACAAGCGGATGCGTATGAATTGGTCGCAGAGGCATCATTTGCGGAAACTGAAACAAATCTTCTTGCCATAAAAAGACAGGAAGATGCCATTGCAGCAGAACAATTGGGTATAGCGGATGCTCTTGAAGCACAGGCCCGTACGCGTTTCAGTGAAATTGAAACCAAGCTCGAAAAAGAAATGGATGTCGTAGAGTCAAAATACCGACAGCAAGTTGTGCAGGCTGAGTCCTTTCGCAAGGAAAAGGAAGCAGAGGTCATTGATTTACAAAGTCAGGCGAACGCCCTGGAGCAAATAACAAACGCCCGTGCAGATCAGCTTTTTGCAGAAGCCCAGGCTGTTACTAACAGCGGCGAAAATGATGTTAAAGAATTAAAAGTTAAGCTTTGGGCGGCCCAGCAACGCGGCGACGCCCAGTATTCGAAACTTGTAACCGAAGCGCAAAGTATTTCTGATTCGCAGGAAGCTCTTGCAATACAGATTGATGCGCAGGTTGATTCGGCTCAAAGATATCTACAAGCGCAACTGGCAAAAATTGATAATTCCATCCAGTCAGGCGATAGAATCGCACAAGCCGATTATCAGCAGGCAATGACGCAGGTAAACGTTATGAAGCAAAATACAGAAGCGAATATCAGCCGCATTAACGCACAATATACCATGGAACATGCGATATTGAGGGCACAGATAGAACGTGACAAAGAGCTGGCATTAAGCCAGAGCCTCCGTGGCGAAGCTGTATGTGACCGTATGGTTGCGAATGCTAATACATCCAAAATATGTGAATATGCCGACATTGACGCCAAACATGCCGCCGCGCAGGCTGATATGAATATTATTCTGTCTGCCAACTCTGCAAAGCGTGATAGTGCACAGGTCTATCTTGATGCAGTAAAGGCAAGGTTCAACGCGAGAATACAGCAGGTTAAGTCCGAACGTATAGTTGAGAGCGCCGGCGAGAATAATGCTATCGCCTTGAAGCGAACAGATTTAGCTGCCGCAATGGCAAAAGCAATGGCCGCCCGCGAAGAATCCAAACGTAAGTTGTCGGATCTGCAGAAAAGACAGGCAGAGCTTCAGACTGCTTCTATGGTAAACTGGTCGAGCAAACTTGCAATGATCAGAAACAGGTAGCTCTTTGAAATATCTGTCCCTGAAACGGCCCCTGTAATCCACAAAGTAACATGGGTTCTTGACGAGACCGGCTAACTTCAGGATGGATAATAAAATCGATGCAGGGCGGTTGAACATGAACCGTCCTGCTTTTTTTGTGTCCTTGCGATGATGATTAAATTGCAGAGAAGTAATACCCGGTTACATACAAATTCTTAATTTACCCTTCCTGGGCAAAAGTTCGTCATTTAAACAACAAGACAAGACGGCCGTTCAGCCGGTACAATATGATTTCTCTGAACGAACTAATTCAGTTCGGTCAGATAGATATTACGAAACCGGTATTGTCCGCCCCCGGGTACCTCGGCCTGAAGAGCGATAAATCCCTTTGAGGGTTCACCGAGACCATCCGCTTTCCAGGCGGGATTGCCGTTTATCTCCAGCGAGACTTTCGTGCCCTGCACCGTGAGCTTGAATTGATTCCATTGCCCTACCTTTATTAATCCCTCGCTTTGGGCTTCCTCCAGGGCGCCTACGTTGCCCTCCATACCTTGTCGCAGATTGACCTGATAGCGGTCTGGCCAGGGCCGGTTCCCCGGTACGACATTGTAGCGAAAATAGACTCCACTATCCCACTTGTCGTCCCGAAGGGCCTTCCATTCGAACTCTAAAATGAAATTGCCGTATTGCTTCTGGGTTTGTACCAACCCATTCCCTTCTTTAAGCAGAATATCTCCGTTATCGACGGCCGCTTCGCAATTAATGACCGTCCAGCCGTCCAGGGTTTTTCCGTCAAATAATGCCACTCGTTTACCTTCGGCTGATTCAGAGGATTGATCACCCTCGAAATCGGAGCATGATGTTAAGACCGCTGCCGCAACAAATAGTACTATAATGTAAAATGTGTTTGATGTCTTCATAAGTTCTCCAATAGCGTGACCTTGTTCATGTTTGTAGTTGACATGCTCTATATTTTGCCGACAACCAGGCAGGAATTGTGGCCGCCAAAACCGAATGAGTTGCTCATCGCAATATTGACCTGGGTTTGACGAGCTTCCAGAGGCACAAAGTCCATCTTGGCATCACATCGCTCATCTATATTTTGAAGATTAATGGTGGGGGGGATAGTTGATTCATTAATGGCTTTTACACATATAATCAGCTCAACGGCACCGCTGGCGCCGAGTAAATGCCCGAGGCAACTCTTGGTTGAGCTGACAGGGATTTTATATGCCTGCTGGCCGAAAACAAATCTGATAGCCTCAGTTTCAGCAACGTCATTTAGTTCGGTTGCCGTCCCGTGCGCGTTGATATAACTTATTTTATCTTTTTCGACACCTGCGTCAATTAATGCTAACTCCATTGCCGCTGCTGCGCCGTTCCCATCAGGCCGTGGGGCGGTTATATGATAACCGTCATCGTTGGCACTGTAACCGAGAAGCTCGGCGTATATATTAGCGCCTCGCTTTTTGGCGCGGCTTTCTTCTTCCAGAACCAGAACTCCGGCCCCCTCGGAAAGAATAAAACCGTCTCTGTCTCTGTCGAACGGTTTTGACGCACCCTGTGGGTCATCATTTCGCGTGCTCAGTGAACGGGCGGCACAGAATGAAGCCAATCCAACCGGCGTAAGGGCCGCCTCAGCAGCACCGGTTATCATAACATCGCTTCTTCCGGCCACTATGTTGGAAAAAGCTTCTCCGATAGCGTGATTGCCGGAAGCACAGGCGCTCGATACGCAAAAGTTAGGCCCTCGTATGCCGTAAGTAATGGCGATATTGCCACTGGCGGCATTAGCCATAAGCCGGGGAACACAGAAAGGAGAAACCTTCTTGGGACCTTTATCCAAAAGCCTTATGTGCTGATCTTCAATCTCTTTAAGACCGCCTATCCCGGTACCTACGATAACACCTGCCCGAAAAACGTCTTCTTTGGAAAAATCAAGGCCGCTGTCTTCAACTGCCTGTTTCGCCGCAGCCATTGCATACTGAGTAAAGCGGTCCATTCGCTTACTATCTCGCTGATCAATGTATTTCGTAACATTAAAATTTCTTATTTCACCACCGAACTTGACCGGATATGCACTGGTATCGAATGATTCGATTGTAGAAATACCGCTTTTACCCTCGCACAACGCAGCGAAAAGCTCCTCAGCGGACTCAGCTAAGGCGGTTACGCAACCTAAGCCTGTGATAACAACACGCCGTTTACTCATGTCAAACTTGTTCGTTACTCTTGGCTTTTTGATTGTGCAACATTTACGATATAGTCGATTGCAGCGCCGACCGTCTGGATTTTCTCAGCTTCCTCGTCTGGAATGCTCATATCAAACTCGTCCTCGAATTCCATGACGAGCTCAACCGTATCCAAAGAGTCGGCATTCAAATCGTTAATAAATGAGGTTTCACGTACTATTTCCGTTTTATCTGCGCCCATCTGCTCACTTATTATGTCGATTACTTTATTTTCAATTGCCTTAACATCTACTTCATCGGGACTCACTTGTTTTCCTCCCTAATTAAATAGGAATTAATTCCATAAACTTCCAATTGTACTATATTAACAATAGCTGCAACCAACAGCCAATTATATCTATTGTATATTGGCGGGTATATTACATATAAAAATACCCATCTACAAACCTTTTTTTATTTTTTTTTACATTGCCATACCGCCATCCACACATAGTACCTGGCCGGTGATATAGCCGGATTCGTCACTGGCAAGGAATGCGATAGCTTTGGCGACATCTTCGACCTGGCCGAATCGTCGCACTGGAATAATCTGTTTAGCGGCGGTTTTAACCGCATCCGGTAGAACTTCAGTCATTTCGGTCATAATAAAACCCGGAGCGATGCAATTTGCGGTAATATTCTTTTTACCGACTTCCCGGGCAACCGATTTTGTCATTCCGATAAGGCCCGCCTTGCTCGCTGCATAATTGCTTGAGCCGGCCTGTCCCATTACACCAGCTACCGAGCTTAAATTTATGATTCTTCCGAATTTGTTTCGGACCATTGATCTGACTGCAAAGGTGGTTGCGATAAAAGCCGCACGCAGATTAACGTTGATGACCCTGTCAAAATCCTCTTCTTTCATTTGCATCATCAGCTTATCACGTGTTATGCCGGCATTATTTACTAAAATCCCTATCCCGCCGTATTCGTTGGCAAGAGACTCAAGAACTTTGGTAAATTCATCCGTCTTGGTTATATCCACGCATTTTGTAATGACTGTAAAACCGGCTTCTTTTACAACGCCTTCAAGCTCAATTAGCTGTTCGTTATTTATATCCAGTCCGGCAACAATTCGGCCCTGCTTAAGCAATTCGAGAACAATCGCCCGGCCGATTCCTCTGGCGGCGCCTGTTACAACAGCCAGTCTTTTTTCCGACATCCTTACAATCTCCAAATTTATAATCATTCAAATTTTTTATTCCAGCGCCTCGTGCGGTGGATTGTTATTACAATTCCTTTATTGCCTGTAAAGTGCTGATATTCACAACCTTTATTTTCCTGTTGATTCTTCTCATCAGCCCTGTCAGAACCCTGCCCGGGCCAATCTCATAAAACTTTTCGAGACCATCATCTATAAGTCGTTCCATACATTTTTGCCAGAGAATAGGACAAGTCAACTGATTTATAAGGCCATCTGAGATTTTTTGGCTCGTCTGATAATACTCAGCGTTAATATTGGCAATAGTCTTGATTTCAGACGGTTCAGAAATCTCACAATTAGACAACGCTTCTCCAAGCCTTTGGGCCGCACTGGACATCATTTCTGTATGAAAAGCACCTGCGACCTCTAAACGGACAGCTTTTATGGCGCCATACTTTCGGGCCAATTTTTCGGCCCGCTCACAGGCTGATACGCTGCCGCTTACCACAATCTGTCCGGGGCAGTTGAAATTAACGGGCACAATCAAATCGCCCTCAGCGGCCTCACTGCAAAGCTGACGAACTTTTTCTTCGTCAAGGCCGATTATCCCCACCATTGCTCCTTCTGTGGCGTCAGCGGCCGCCTGCATCGCCTGGCCACGCTTGTGAACAAGCATGAGTCCTTCCTCGAAGCTTATCAAACCAGCCGCGTAAAGGGCCGTATATTCACCAAGACTGAGCCCTGCCGTAACATCAGCACTTATACTGCTTGTAGCGGGATTTGTCCTGAGAACTTCCAAGATGGCCGCAGACGTTACAAAAATAGCAGGCTGTGAAATTGTTGTACTGTTCAACTGTCCGGCAGGACCCTCAAAGCAAAGTCCACTCAGGTCAAATCCTACGATGTCATTTGCCTTTTCGTAAATCTCCGCTGCCACAGGGAACGATTGTGCTATTTCGGCGCCCATCCCAACGACCTGAGCACCTTGTCCTGGAAATAAAAAAGCTGTCTTCAATTGTCTCACGTGACAAATTCCCCACCTATATATTCATTTCGAGTTCTATTTTTCCGATCTTAAAGACTTATCTGACCGTTTCTTTCGGCAATTAGGATTTTGTTGAATGCTGCAATGTTGCGGCCATATATTCTTCAACTAACATCTCAATAAGCTCTTGAACGGAAATAATTTTATCTACTCGATAGGCATTTGCTCCCGCGAAAGCAAATCCTTCTTCAAGTTTTCCTTTTTTGGCGTTGGTTAATGCAAGAGCAATGCAATATGGCACATTCTTAAAATCACAACTTTTCAGGCACTTCCAGAGGCATTTGAATTTTTCTTTAGCGACTGATGACACTCGATCAAGAAAATTATTCCGTATGGCTCGTCCAGGTAATCCCACGGGGCTGTCAATTATGACAATATCCTCTTTTTTGCAGTTCTGATACGCCTCTTTGAATTCCATGGATGCATCACAATCATACGTTGCAACAAACCTGGTCCCCATCTGGACTCCCTGGGCCCCTAACTCAATAAATCTATAAATATCAGCACCTGTATATATTCCGCCGGCGGCGATGACCGGAATGCTTTTATTGAATTGCCCTTCATAAGACTTTACGACAGTTATCACTTCCGGCAGTATTTTTTCAAGCGCAAAGTCGGGATTATCGATCTGGTCTTTTTTAAAACCGAGATGCCCCCCGGCTAATGGACCTTCTACAACCACGGCATCGGGCACATGGTTGTATCGTTTCTTCCAGGCCCTAAATACTATCTTAGCCGCTCTTGCGGAAGAAACTATAGGGGCAAACTTCGTAGTGAGCTCACCCAGCCTATCGAGCGGTAGTGTCTCAGGAAGTGCTAATGGAAGTCCTGCCCCGAGAAAGAGTACGTTCACCCCTTCATCCACACCACATTGCACAAGGTCGTTAAAATTTGAAAGGGCCACCATTACATTTACGCCGATAATCCCGCCGGCTTTGGTCTTGGCCTTTGCCTTTCTTATTACGTTTTGCAAGGATCTGGTATTTGCTTCTCTGGGATTTGTGTGATAATCGGGTTCAAACTGTCCGATTCCAGGTGTGGCAATAACTCCAATACCGCCGGCGTTTGCTACGGCTGAGGTTAAATTTGATAAGGAAATGCCGACGCCCATCCCTCCCTGAACAATTGGTACTTCAACTTCAATGTCACCTATACGCAGTGTAGGCATCTTGTTAAAATTCATCTATTGTTAATTTCCTTCATTCACTTATTTTATTATCTTAGCTTTCTGTGTATTACGAAGAACTGAAAACCCGGAATTGCTCACAGTATAAGACAAAATGTTCTATTCGAGAAGCTTAAAACTCAATTATATTCGCTCCCCAAGTCAAGCCTGCACCGAAAGCTACTAAAATGATAATATCACCTCGTTTGATTTTTTTCCTCCTTACACACTCATCAAAGGCAATTGGAACGGAGGCCGCTGAAGTATTGCCATAATCGCTGATATTCACAAAAACCTTTTCACTGGGCATATTTAACCGTTTAGAGGCAGACTCGATAATCCTTGCATTCATCTGGTGAGATATCATCATCGAGATATTATCTATAGTCAAGTTACAGTGCTCCAGACAGTTGTTAACAGTTTCAACAATTCGCCGAATAGCCTGCTGATAGACTTGCCTGCCGTTGATTTGCATATAGGTTTTCTTTGGGTCGTCGAGTGGTTTATTTGCCGGGTGTCGGGAACCATACGCTTGGCAATTCAATGCTTCCCAACAGTCTCCATCCGAATGCTGGGTGCTGTATAATATACCTGATCCTTTGTTGTCCCCTCGCTCAAGCACCATTGCCCCGGCACCGTCACCAAAAAGAATACAGCTTTTCCGGTCGGTCCAGTCGGTAATCTTGGTTAAAGTCTCTGCACCAATTACAAGGGCGTTCTTATGCCGGCCGCTTTCTATAAACTGCTGCACTACAGACAGGCCGAATATAAAACCGCTGCATGCGGCCTCTAAATCGAATACCCAGGCCTGCTTCGCCCCCAAAGACCTCTGCACGAATGATGCAGTCGATGGAAAAACCATCTCCGGGGTAATAGTGGCTACAATAATAAGTTCGACATCACGAGATTTCAGTTTTGCTTGTGCTAAAGCAATTTTGGCTGCTTCCGTAGCTAAAAACGCCGTGCTTTCATCTTCGGCCGCAATATGGCGAACTTTGATTCCGGTACGAGTCGTAATCCATTCGTCCGAAGTATCTACCATCTTCGCAAGTTCATCATTCGTCAGTGTTTTTTCCGGCGCAAAAGAACCGTAACCGGTGATAACTGCACGGTAGGGAGGCTTCTCGCTAATCAGCTTAGTCATCAGGGGTCCTTACGCAAGTTTCCGAAAGGCTTTGAATTATCTTGTCGTTTATTTTTTCTGTGTATAATTTTTTGGAAGCTAAAATAGCATTTTTTATGGTTCTGCTTTTACTTGAGCCGTGGCAGATAAGCGCTGTGCCGTTAAGCCCTAACAATGGCGCTCCGCCATACGTGTTATAGTCATATTTCGTATAGATTCTTTTCATCACGGGCTTAAACTTCATGACAAGTCGAAGCTTCTCCTCCATAAGCTCTTGCTTGATGGCCTTAAACAGACCGTCAACAAGACCTTCTGTAAGTTTGAGAATCACATTCCCAACAAAACCTTCACAGATTACAACGTCACTGGTACCTTCGAAAATATCTCTTCCTTCGATATTGCCTACGAAATTCATATTCGGGTCGGCTTTTATCAGCTCACGGGCCTTTTTAACGATTTCATTGCCCTTTGCATCTTCCGAACCAATGCTCATAATGCCAATTCTCGGATTTTCAATCCCCAGCATACGTTTTGTATAGACGCTTGACATCAAGGCATATTGATAAAGATTAATCGGCTTACAGGCAATATTAGCTCCAACATCACATATTACCACCGGGCCTTCCGGCGTGGGAAATACAACCGCTATCCCGGAACGATTAACGCCCGGCAGATTCCTCATCCTCATTTGAAAGGCTGCAACACAGGCTCCGGTATTACCGGCGGAAATGACCGCATCCGCCTGCCCGAGTTTTCCTAATTTGGCAAGGACGGCAATTGAGCTTTTGGGTTTCTTCCGCAGAGTCTCTATCGGCACATCGGCCATCCCGATAATGTCCGGAGCATGGACAATAGTGACAGCACCTTTAGGGCACTTATGCGACTTTAACTGCGATTCGATTATGTCCTCGGGCCCGACAAGTATAAGCTCATCGTCTTTATCAAGCTCTCCTGCCGATTCCAGAACACCGGCGATAATCTCATCCGGAGCGTTGTCGCCTCCCACTGCATCAATTGCTATCCGCATCTTTATCTTTAACTTTCTTCTTTCCCAAGCTTCAAGGTTATTTTCGGATTAACGTAACCGCAGTTTTCACACGCAGCATGAGGCAGCTTGGCCTGATCACATTTCTTGCAGACAGAATAGTTCACGGCCTTCAAACGATGATGGCTGCGACGCGTACGTGTCCTGCATTTACTCATTTTCTTCACTGGTAACATACTTAATTACTCCAAAAATCTTAAAAAATTCAAACACAAATAATAAAGAAACAGCTTAAATAGTTAAACATCGCCGATTTGTCAAGTGAAAATTAACTATTGGCCAATATTTAGCCCTCGGATATTTCATGTGATTTATCGCTTTGTTCTTGAAAATGAGAAAGCAGTTATTATAATATTAGTTTATCATAATTCATTTGGAGGAGAAAGTCCAAATGGCCTTAAATAAGCGATATTTTCGTAAAAAGTATTATGCAATATATTCGCGCATAGTTTCTGGCATAACTAACACTTTGAAAGGGCGATAAGATGAAAAAGACAATTTCACTCGTATTGGTTCTGGTATTGTGTATGGCAGCGAAGGTTGCGAACGCGGATTTTGCCTTCGGCGAACCCACAAATCTTGGGCCATCTGTGAATACTTCATCTCGTGATGGTCTGTCATGCACTTCGGCCGATGGTCTGTCGCTGTTCTTTGCCTCCCAGCGATCCGGCGGGCATGGTGGTTGGGATCTGTGGTTTACAACTCGAGCAACAACAGAAGATCCATGGGAAGACCCAGTGAATCTCGGCCCGACTGTCAATAGTTCGTCTTGGGAGACGGGGCCAGACATCTCAGAAGACGGTCTGAAGCTTTTCTTTCAGTCCAACCAACCCGGAGGGCAAGGTGCACAAGATATCTGGGTAACGATGCGCTCAAACATCACCGATACTTGGGATCCACCAGTGAACCTAGGATCGCCGGTCAACAGCTCTGGAGATGAAGTAGGACCAAGTAGTTTGACTGACGGCTCTACCCTTTTCTTCAGCTCCAGTCGGTCTGGTGGGTATGGTGGCGATGACCTATATGTAGCAACCAGGCAGACACTCTCCGCCCCTTGGGATGCTCCTGTGAATCTTGGAGCAACGGTCAACACTGGATCTACAGACCGCGCTCCGAGCATATCTTCCGATGGCCGAATGCTCTTCTTTCACTCCAACCGGCCAGGTGGGCATGGTTTATATGACCTCTACGTAACAATGCGCTCAAGCAACACTGATCCTTGGGGTTCCCCAACGAATCTCGGATCGGCGGTCAACAGTTCGGTAGAAGATGTCGGACCGAGCATCTCAGACAACGGGAGAACGCTCTTCTTTATGTCCATGCGATCTGGTGGATTCGGTAGTTTTGACGCATGGCAGGTATCAATAGATCCGGTTGTTGACCTCAATAGCGATGGTATTGTTGATGGAGCAGACTTGAGTATCATAGCCGACCATTGGGGAACGGATGATTCTTTATGTGATATTGGTCCGATGCCCTGGGGTGACGGTGTTGTAGATGTCCAGGATTTAATTGTAATTTCTGAGTATTTATCACCGGTTGGACCTGAAGAAGTTAATGTCAACGAAAATGATGATGGCGGACAGATCGAGCTTGAACAGGGCCAGATACTTGTTGTTACCCTCGAATCAAATCCGACTACCGGATATAGTTGGGAACAGGCTGAAAACCAGGAGCCTATCTTAGAACAGATGGGTGAAACTGAGTTCAAGCCATCTGATGAAGGTGAGCCGCCAATGGTAGGTGCTGGCGGCTGGGAAATCTTTCGCTTCAAGGCAATAAGTGCCGGTAAGATGACTCTCAAGCTTGTCTATCTCAGACCTTGGGAAGAAGGTGTTGAGCCAGTAGATACCTTTTCCCTTGATGTGGTAATAAACTAATATTAAAGGAGAACAAAGAAAAGGTTGAACTCAATGATTGAAAACGGTATTAGGTTTGTATAACTCTATCGCAATTTGCTTTTAATGGCATTGAGCTGGTCTTTGGAAACCTCGACCCCCAGCTCCTCGGCTATTTTAATATGTTTCCAGGCCAAATCGTACTTCTTCAAATTATAAAACCCGAAAGCCAGTCCGTAATGTGCATCTCCGTTCTCGGGATCAATCTCAACCGCTGTTAAATATTCAGCTACTCCCTGCTTATAATTTTCACTATTTGAATAAGCCGCACCGAGATTATAATGAATCATTGCCTCACCGGGCTGTATCAGAGCTGCTTTTTTATACTCCTCGATAGCCATGATGTATTTCTTCTGCCCGAAATAAGCATTTCCAAGATTTACACGGGCAGCTAACATATCAGGCTGAACTGCCAGTGCCCTCTTATATCCCCAGATTTCCTCATCAACGGAATTCAGCTTGTTATAACAAACTCCCAGACCGTAATATGCCTCGGCCATCTTCGGATTAATCTTTATGGCTTTGTTGTATTCGGATATCGCCTGATTATAATTGCCCATCTGCTGGAAAACATTTCCTAACTGGCTGTAACATTCAGCGTCCTTCGGCTTCAAAGCTATCGCCTGTCTCAATTGCATTATCGCCTGCTGAAATCTCTCCTGTTTGCAGTAAACTATTGCAAGATTTTTATAAGCATCTGTAAAATCGGGATCCAATCTGAGCGACTGGTGATACTCATTAACAGCATAGTTCAGCCAGTCTCGTTGAACGTATGCGTTTCCCATGTTATTGTGTGTCTTGGCGTCGTTAGGATTGATTCTCAGTGCCTCGCGGTATTGGTCGATCGCATCAGTCACCTGCCCCTTTGCCAGGTAGATATTACCTAAATTCGCCCGGGATTCTGACAAAGTTGGATTTGTCTCTACCGCTCTTTCGAGCGCCAGCAGGGCCGAATCCATATTGCCGACGGCATTGTAGCTGTTCCCAAGATTATTAAAGAAACATCCCAATGTCTGAATCTTATTCAGATTTTTCATATAGATGCCATTGCTGCCTCGCGGCACCTTGAACTTTTTAATATAATGTTCATCAGGGGCACTGCCGCCTTTACTTGTTGTTTCAATATTAAATCGCATTTGATTGTCATCATACCTTACGAAAAAGTGTCCCGGCACAACCACACCGTAAAGAGGAAGGCCAAGCCGCTCGCCTAATGATAAATAAAGAATGGACAAACTAAGGCAATACCCGGCCTTTTTATCCAGAACAGTATGTAGAAATAAATCCTGAGGGTCACTTGCCTCTGAAATCGATTTGAATCCCAGCTCTGAGAACAAATACTCGTTTATCACAGGAATTGCTCGATAGTCAGCCTTCAGCCTTCTGCGTCTGAGTCTATCGCGAATCTCCAGAGCTATATCATCAAGAGTTTCAAGGTATCTTCGGCCATATACCATATCGCTCCAGTTCTCAGAAACAATTAAAGCGGCGGTTGCTAAATCTACCTCGTCTTCTCTTAGCCGAAGGACTTGCTCAATCGACCTTGCATTTAGACCCGGCTTTCTGTCATTAGCCAGAGGTTCGTGCTGGCGTGCAAAGACCATCGGCGAAAAAAATAAAATACAAATTATTGCTGCGTAAATCTTCTTCATC
>CAZIAN010000039.1:14915-19420 GCA_964537355.1 uncultured Pirellulales bacterium
GTGAAAACCCACCTTACTTCCAAACGTATCCCTAATGTTAAGTATTTACCTCAACACATCTTATCGTCATATAAAACCTTGTGGTTTCATGTTTTCCATAATTATTATACTGAAAAACTGGTTACTTTGTGCAATTATCTGTTGTATAATCCGTTTTTTAAGTAATTTTACTTAACGCATTTGTTCATTAAGGAGAAATATTATGGATAACAAACATCCTATCATCAGAAATAGCTTATTTCATCGTACAGATGTTATAAGACCCATCTCACTGAGAAAACTGTTTTGTACTATATTTTTGCTTCTTGTCGTTACTTTGGGGGCATGTCGCCGCAAAACCACATCGACACCAACCTCACCAAACGAACCTAATGTCTCTCAGGAGCAGGCTCAAACTGATACAACTATCTCGAAGGAGCCGCCTTCGGCCAAAACCAGCGTTTCGCAGGAGACAATCACAACCGAGACCAGCCTCTTCGATGGCAAAACATTGGGACAGTGGGCAATTACCGACTTCGGCGGCCAGGGCAAGGTTTATGTCAAAGACGGCGCAATTTACATGGAAATGGGCAACGATATGACTGGCATTAACTGGAAAGGCCCGTTGATTCGAATGAACTACGAAATAACGCTCGAAGCTATGCGCATCAGCGGAAGCGACTTTTTCTGCGGATTGACTTTTCCTGTCGGTGAAAATCCCTGCTCACTAATACTCGGCGGTTGGGGAGGGGGGCTCTGCGGCCTGTCTAATATCGATTATTATGACGCCGCCAATAATGAAACTACAACTTTTGCCTCGTTTGAGAATAACAAATGGTATCGCGTGCGTTTACGCGTCACCCCTGACAGGATTCAGGCCTGGCTTGACGATGAAGAGATTGTAAACATTGAAATAACAGGCCGAAAAATTGACATCAGGGCCGAAGTGGACCTCTCTCAACCACTCGGAATCGCAACATGGCAAACAGGAGGAGCTGTCCGCAACATTAAAATTAAGCCAATTAAAAATTGATTGTATAGATTATGTGAAACGATCTACGTCATGCTATTCGACTGCCGCTCCATTTTGAATCGGTACGCTGGGCCCGCGGCGCTTAAATAAATCTATATTCATCCACTTTTTGCTCTTAAATCTCCAGCGGTTGGCTAATCCCACTGCAATAATGCTGACCGTAGCGGCAGACCAAGGCCCCAAAGCGCCAAGCGACGGGAAAAACCTCGCTATGAGCCAGCCGCCAAGTCCTAATATTAATACCGCCCCGCCCGCCGATATTATTGCCAGCCAAACCGTATCACCCGCCCCTCGCAGCGAGCCGCTGTAAATAGTACGTGCTGCGTGAAAGGCCTGGTATATTGCGGCACATATAAGAATTTTTACTCCCGCCTCAACCACTTTATCGTCGGACGACCAAAAAGCCATCAGGGCGTTTCGGAATACGAAAAAGCAAATCCCCACAAGCCCCATATAAATCATCGCAATCTTCAAACATACCCTGGTCTGCTTAATCGCTATGTCTTTTTTGCCTTGGCCTATCGTTTTTCCAACCGCCGCCGACAGGGCCGTACCCATCCCGACTACCGGCATAACCGAAAGAGATGTATATGAAAGCACGGCGCTTGTAGCCGCCAATGCTTCGGTACCGAATTTCCCGACCAGTCCGAACAATATCACGCCCCAGAATGCGACATTAACCATCAGCCCGAAGCCGGCCGGAAGCCCAACTTTCAGCAAATCGTACATTTTCCCAAAATCTATATATAAAGTTCTTCTGGACTTATAGGTTGCATTTATGTTGGCGCCTAAAAATAAGGTAATATTAATAATAGCCCCGATACCTATGCCGATAAATGTGCCCCAGCCCGCACCCGCGATACCCATCTTAGGAAAACCGAACTTGCCAAAAATCAAAAGGTAGTTGGCTGCCACATTCACCACCTGCCCGCATAACGATGCAAACATCGTAATAATAGGCCGATGGATACCCATAAAAAACTGCCCGCTCGACCAGTTAATCACGGCCATAATTTGAGCATAAAGGATAATACGAAGATATATCACTTCCATCCCGACTACCACCGTCGGATGTCCCATCATTTTGAATATCCACGGAGCAGTCGGCCACATAATCGCCACAACAGCCGCAAAATAAACAAGCCCCATATATACAGCCTGCCAAAAATAATTCGAGCAGCCCTTTTTGTCGCCTCTACCGAGACTTTGGCTAACGAATGTATTAAGGCTTGTTATTGCGCCTATGGCAAAGCCACCTGGAAGAAAGCTTACAAATCCGGCCGGTAAAATCGCCGCCAGAGCATCTGTGCCGAGACGAGAAACCATAAACCTGTCAACGAACTGCATCATGGTAAACGATATGGTCGCTATCACCATCGGCGCAGATAGCTTCAGCATGTATCTTAGCGTTGTTGGGTCTTCACTGGCACTGGGTGAAAGTAGAGTTGATTCGTCCGTCATTTCAAGGCTTACTTTTAACAAAAGTCCTGTTTATTCAATCCTAATTTTTCCATCAGCATATCGGCCGAAATATCCAAAACCTGTACGTGTTTGACCGGGCTTGTTTGACCGGAGATTATACTAATCGCATTTTTTTTAACATCAAGTTGTTTGGATAAGAACTTTAAAAGGCATTTATTGGCCTTTCCTTTTTCCGGTGCCGCGGAAACCTTGACCTTCACCATCCCGTCAAGCAGCCCGCAAAACCGCGTCGGCCCGCTGCTGCCGGGCACAATCTTGGCTGTAAAAACAACACCTCCATCAACTTCTTGTATCGCAGGATTAGCCATTTCAATAATCAGACCTGAGTTTTACACGGAGTTAATTCCCGAATCACTCAATGTTTTCACGAAGGTTTGCGCCAATCGCCTGTTGCACATACTTTTCGACCTGCTCTGCAAGCTCATTCAGCGAGGCAAGTTGAAAATCTTCGTAATGGCCCCCGATAAGTTCACCGTCCAGCGCCCTCTTGTAGATTCTGACACGTATTACAGGAGGGTCAGCGCTCGATTTACTGAAATCGCTGTCTTTATGTTCGGTAAGCTCGACCCGCCAGTCCTCGCTTATGAAAACAAGGCACTTGCCGGTAAAAACCGCCGTTGGAAAATAATCACACAATAGCTTAAGTGTTTCCATATGAAATTTATTGATCTCTTCTAAAAAAAATAATCCTGATTATACGCATTTTTAATTAACGTATATTACCAAATATAATGCCAAATGCACTATTTTATTTATTGAATACTTTGAACTTCATACATCAACAACAGGACGATACTGATAATAATCCATCCACAGAGATTCAATTGTAAAAATCCTGTTCTCTTATCCGCTTTGGTACGTCTCTGTGTCCGTCAGCCTGACATACAGCATCTACTCAAGCCTTACACAGACGACGGCTCCCTGTGCACTGCGAGCGTAGAGCAGATTCCCGATCAAAACGGGCTTAGACCAGCAAAGGCCCTCAAGAATTTTCTGCCTGTGAGTTTCCTCGAAAGCCGCCTCGCCCAGCTCACCCCAGATTAGCTCACCTTTCTCACTGAGCATAATCATCTTGTTACCAACACGGAGCAAATTCCCGAAATCATATTTATCATTAAACCACTTACGTTTACCCGTTTCGGCATCAACACAGCTTAGACCGCTCCCTTTGTTTGTCAGGAAGTAAATGTAGTTTTTATAGATCACGTGAGTGTTGAAGGCAAACCACTCGTTTGGATACTTGGCGTCCTCCGACAGCCAATCCTGCGTGAATGTACCGCCGTCAAGTGACAGGCGGGCCATGCCGTGTGCGCTGTGATTGAGGTAGATGTGCCCTTTGTGAATATAAGGAGTGATCGCGTTGCAGTTCGACTTTTCCTTCCATGTCTTTGTGTAAGTCGCCAGGGATTGACCTGTCGCCGGATCGAGCACGAGGAAATCCTCATTTGTGAATAAAGCCACGGCAGGGCGATTGAACATACCCGCAGGTAATGGTTTTGGTGTGGAGTAACCGACAACGTTTTTATCGCTCTTCCAGACAATTTCACCCGTGTCCTTATTCAATGCCAGTCCTCTGTTACCTATATTATAAATAACTACATCACCGATAACCGTAGGTGATGCCGGAAAACCCCACCATGGTTTATTCGGTTTATAATGCACCGCCGAAGCCTGCCAGAGCTTCTTTCCAGTCCTGGCATCAAGACAGAAAATATGTCCTAACTTGCTGAGTGTATATACCTTGCCGGCGTGAATTGTCGGTGTGGAGCTGGGACCGCCCGGATGGAGGCGCGGTTCGAGAAGACAGGAATATTTGAAGGTCCACTTTTCTTCGCCGCTCTTTGCATCAATGCAGTAAACAAAGTCCTTTGCTTTACTTCTATCTTTAGTATTTTCTGCAGCTTTTAGATAATCTGAAGACTTTAAGAGTATCGCATTCTCAATTTTATCTAATATATCCTTTTCTATGCATACATTCTTTAAGTATTCAGTAACTAAATTTTTATATCTA
>CAZIAN010000039.1:19430-20055 GCA_964537355.1 uncultured Pirellulales bacterium
AGTTTTATCTTCGTCCTTTGGTGTTCCATCATTACCCATCGTATAGACAAGACCATCTGCGATGGTTAGTGAGCACATACCCGTTTTGACTGTTGCCTCCCATACTACGGTCCCGGATTTCGCGTTAAATTCCTTTACGAGAGGTTTGAGGTCGAAATTGGGACCCAGGTAATGAGGCCAATCCTCTGCCCAGCTTGGGCTGGCAAATAAGCCCAGAATTATAATTATTAAATAACAACCTTTTAGAAACTTCATTTTACTTTCCTTTTTTTGAATTATCTTCCCGGATTGTTCAGCTCGATCCATGCTTCCATCGTACGCCTGAGGTTGTCATAAGCATCGCCCCCAATACCGTAGCCCTGGAATCCTATCGGCCCTGTGTAGCCGGCCCTCTTTAGCGTCCTCAGAAACCGGCCAATGTTAAATGTGCCGCGGTCCAGCGTCTGAATCAGTTGCTTCCAGTCCTTTCCTCCGCTGTCTGCACCATTGATGCTGACCACAAACAAATGGGGCATCGCCGAGGTTATCAGCGATCTCATATTCTTTTCATCCTCGGTCCTCAGCCAGTGACACAAATTGAATGTTATTCCCACGTTCTTACGGCCAACTTTTTTTGCCACCCGTA
>CAZIAN010000040.1:0-19872 GCA_964537355.1 uncultured Pirellulales bacterium
CGGGGCCGATTTCTTCCCATAAGCCGGATTTGTACTTACCTTCGGAAAATACCGCGTCCGGCGCGACCATATTTACTCGAACACCGTATTGTGCCAGCTCAAGACTGGCAATACGCCCCAACTGGTGGGACGCTGCTTTTGTGGCGCTGTAAGCTCCGAAGCCGGCACCGGGGCTGGGAACGTTCTTCGTCGAAATGATAATAACATCGCCCCCTGTGCCCTGCAGGATAAAGTGTCGGGCGATTTCACGGAGTGTAAGGAAAGTACCTTCTACGTTTACTTTTTCGAGCCTGCGAAAGTCATCGAGGTCTATATCTTTCAAAAATGAAACCAGCGGGATGCCGGCATTTACAACCACAATATCGATTCCACCCCAGACAAGGGAAACACTTTCAAGACCCCTGAGGACAGAGTCTTCATCAGTGACATCGATTGGAATTCCTGTCACGCGGTCGCCGGCCATTTGTTTCAGGTCGGCCGTAAAGCTGTCAAGTTTTTCGCCAGGAAGATCCGTGGCAACCAGATGACAGCCTTTTTCCAGAAGCCCACAGCAAATACCATATCCGATTGCCCCGGCGGCGCCGGTTACAAGCGCGACTTTATTCTTAAGAGGTAAAAAAGACTTATCGACACCTGGATCAACAAAAAGTATTCCCAGACTGCGAAGACATATCATTTGAGGTTTCGAATTGTACTTGGCCGAGTAACCTGCGATAGAATCATTTAATTGTTTGCGGAGTTCTTCTGGTGGGCGGTTTATATCAAGAGCATCCATAAAAAGCGGGATGCCCAGATCTTTAACCAAAGGCGGCGGATACTCCTGGGCTTCAGCATTTTTTACAGAACTGGCGAATTCAACAGCTTCTTTGCTTGTCAACGACTTCAAGATTACGGGATTGTAGGGTATATCCTGATTACCTGTCGGCTCTGCAAGAAGCCCGCGGATAATAGGTGCTATTTTAGCTATTTTTTTCGAAGAATTTTGCTTTGACTCATAATCTGCCATCGTTATTTCCGGTGTTTTTTAAGTAGTTCATACAATATATATTTTGCATCAGGCTTTTTTAGCTGCATCATTTACAGCATTTATCATAAAGCGGGTGTTTTCGAGAGGTGCTTTGCCATTGAAGACCGCGCTTCCTGTAACTATAATATCAACATCCATTCGAGCGACGTCTGTTATGTTATCGCGAGTTATTCCGCCGTCAACACCTACAAGAATATCTTTCTTTGCGTCGGTTATCATTTGTCTTAATCGGATGAGCCGTCCTTGAGTCGAAGGGATGAACTTCTGTCCACTCCATCCCGGATTGACTGCAAGCAAAAAAACCATTTCAAGTTCATCAATAAGCGGCGATAAAACCTCAAGTGGTGTGCCGGGATTCAGAGCTATACCGCGGAGGATGCCTCTATTGGGATCGTTGGCATTAGTGAATTCTCTTAACTTCTGCAGAACGCGATGTACATGGCGGCAGGATTCAACGTGGACTGTAATCATATCGGCACCGGCGGCGGCGTAGCTTTCAAGCTTATCGAGAGGTTCTTCTATCATCAGGTGTATGTCTTTTAGCAGGGGGGTTTTGAGGGCCTTGATAAATCCGGGCCCGACCGTCATCATCGGACAAAAGCAGCCGTCCATAACGTCAACATGCAACAGTTTGACGCCTGCCGTGTCAATGAGTTTTAACTCTGAACAAAGTGACATTAAATCCGCAGTGAGCACTCCTACGCTGATAAGCGGAGATGCTTTACGAATCTGCTCTAAGAGAGGTTTATCCGACATTTTAATCCTGGCTTATCTGCTCTTCGTTTTTAAGAGTTTCGTACATCTCGAGCGCCTCGGCCGGCTTCAAATTTTCATGGACAACCTTGTGAACCGTCTGCATCATCGCTTTGGGTGCGTCAGCCTGGAAGATATTTCGTCCCATATCCACGCCTGATGCACCCTCCTGGACGGCATTATATGCCATTGTCAGCGCATCGAGTACGGGAATTTTCTTTCCGCCAGCCATTACAATGGGAACAGGGCAAGAGGCCGTTATCGTTTGAAAACCTTCCGGAACATAATAGGTCTTGATAATCTGTGCCCCAAGCTCTGCGCAAATTCTACATGCCAGGCGGAAATATCTTGCATCCCGAACCATATCTTTGCCCACTGCCGTTACGGCCATTGTCGGGATACCGTACCGCAGTCCCATATCCACCAGCCGGGTCATATTATGTACCGAACGTGTTTCGAACTCGCCGCCTATAAATACCTGCAGGGTAATGGCCGAGACATTCATGCGAATCGCGTCTTCGATGTCAACGGCCAACTGTTCATCCGAGAGTTCCTTGAGTATGCTCGGGCCGCCACTGCAGCGCATCACGACAGGTTTGGTAAGCGAAGGCGGTACGGAGGTTCGCAAAATTCCACGAGTGAGCATTATTGCGTCGGCGTAGTACATCAGCGGCACGATGGTCAGGTCGATTCGTTCGAGTCCTGTTGTAGGTCCCTGAAAGTAGCCGTGGTCAATCGCAAACATTACCGTCCGGCCGGTATGAGGATTAAAAATCCTTGAGAGCCGATTCTTCATTCCCCAGTCGAGAGAGCCCGCCCCTTTGAGGAAAAAACCCTCGGTCTTCATGGGAACATCTTCGTAGAATTTTTTTTCTCCTTTTGAGGAGTCTATTTCAGGCATAATTCTTTCCTTTCAACCTGCTCTGTCTTGCAGCAATCGTGAAATTATCAATCTAACCGGTTTCCTGCTGCCCGTCACCGTTGTCTTTCCACATCCATAGAGAAGCGGTAACAAACCACGCTATCGTAGCGAGAAGCATTAGCCATTTGACCATATCCAATTCCAATCGGCCCACAAGAAACAGGACAGACGGCAATATTAAGGCAATCAACGCCAGCAGTGAGATGATTTGTAATATAGAACGCATTTTAATTCTCCTGTTATTGAGCCGCGGCGGAACGCAGTTTCTTCTGGTAAAACTTACTCAGGACGATGTATAAAATGGCGGCAACGAACCAGCCGGGCAGTGAAACGAAGAAAATCTGAACACCGGCGAACTTCACCAGCACCCAGGCAATCGCAAGAGTTATAAACCAAGCCAGGCCGGCAGCCCAATTGAAAGTCTTCCCACTCAGCTCGGCGTAGTAACTCTGCATGCCGAACTTTCGAATTAGCCAGAAATCGACAAAGATAACCGCGCCCATCGGCATAAGCACGAGACCGTAAAGGGCAACAAAGCCCAGCAGCTTCATTGCGATGGCCGGGAACATTCCAGCGATTGTCGCAATAGCACCGGTGATGAGCGTTACCTTGAAACGCGAGGATTTCGGCGACAAGGCCTGGAACGCCAGGCCCGCGCGATAGATTGTCGGATTGGCAGTTGTCCAGCCGGCGATAATCACACACAGCAGACCTACCAGCCCGGCGGCGCGATATGCCAAGGGACCCGGCAAGACATCCGTGTCAGCGGGATTCAAGTGCAATTGATAAGCATAGAGGATTGAGGCGCTGATCCAAGCCATAAAGTGTCCTACGTACATGCCGGCACCACTTGCGACGCCATACCAGCTCTTACGGGCGAACCTGAAAACGGACAGGTCGCTCATCCCGATGTGCATGGCCATATTACAGAACCACGCGAAAAAGGTGACATGCCAGAAGGTGAACTTTACCTGCCCTTCCTGCGGCGGACCGCCCTTCCATATTTGTGTTTTAGCCAAGTGCCAGAGGTCACTCAGTGAGCCGATTTCCGTACCGGTTGCCTCAATAAACTGCCGAAGGCCCACAAAGCCGAATACCAGAAATACGAGGACCATCCACGGGGAAGCTATATTTGCAAATTTAGCGACGGTTTGATAGCCGTAAGCGGCAACGACAGCGATGAGACCGCCGGCAATAGCGACAGCCACTACCCAACCGACACTATTAGGGTAGAGGTCGTTGAGGCCCGGCATTTTGAACCTGAACCAGACTCCGAGAGCCGTGGCCGAGACAGTTACCATCGCCCCGGCGAGAAAACAGAACATCACGCCATTAGCAAGGTTGTAGATGGTGACAAGCTTTCGGCCGCAGATTTTCTCCAGTTGATAGTAGAGGGTCAGACGGCTGCGCGTGGCGATAGGCGCACACATAAACATCCAGCTAAGAACTGCCAGGGCGTTGCCGAGAAGAAGGCCAATAACCAAGTCAAATGCACTGACACCAGCGGCGACAAATAGCGGCCCAAGCATTAACTCGGTTCCGGCACAATGCTCGCCGGCATACATTCCGATGAAGCTCTTGAAGCCGAGCAATGCACTTTTCGGCACCGGTTCGCGTTCAAACTCACTTTTAGTCTGCGTTTGCTGCGAGGGCTGTTCGGTATCCATATCGTTTTCCTTAAAATAAACTGTGTACCGTACGCGCTTTAACGGCGCTTAGCGAGAACATCCTTTTCATAAGCTTTGACCTCATCCAGCCATGTCTGAGCCGGTGGAACTTCCATTTTCGTACAGTAGTAATCCCAGACAGCCCCGAAGGGCATTGTCTTTAGCTCTTCAAGCATCGCCAGACGCTCGGTATAATTATCAGCAAGCTCTATCTCCCGGAGCATCTGCACCGGTTCGAGAAGAGCAATCAGCAGTGCCTTTATCATGCAACGCGTGCCAATGACCCAGGCCGCTATACGGTTAATGCTGGCGTCGAAAAAGTCAAGGCCGATGTGTACCCTTTGAAGATAATCACCCCGGACAATCTGATGGGCAATTGCACGAAGCTCGTCCGAGAGGATAACTACATGGTCGCTGTCCCAGCGTACGCCCCTGCTGACATGGAGCAGTATTTCGTCGAGAAATGTCAGGACGGAAGATATCTTGTCGGAGACAACCTCGGTTGGATGAAAATGGCCGGTGTCGAGGCAGAGCAATGTTTTATTTTCGAGTGCATAACTCAAATAGAATTCGTGCGAACCGACAACATAACTTTCCGAGCCGATGCCGAAGAGCTTGCTTTCGACCGCATCCAGATTGCAGCTTTTATCCATCGGTTCGGCGAATATTTCATCCAGCGATTGTTTGAGGCGCTGGCGAGGTCCCTTGCGGTCAATGGGAACATCTTTATATCCATCCGGAATCCATAAGTTCGTAATACATGGCGTTCCCAACTGCTTTCCCATCGCAGCGCCGATTTTTCGGCACACGATACCGTGCTCGACCCAGAATCTGCGAACCTGCTCGTCGGCGCTGGACAAAGTGAAACCGCTTTCGGCTTTCGGGTGCGAAAAGAAGGAGCCGTTAAAATCCATCCCCAGGCCGTTTGTCTTGGCCCAGTCGATCCAGGTGGTAAAATGCTCCGGGGACAACTCGTTACGCTCGACTTTGCCCTTTGTCTCGGCATACATCGCGTGCAGGTTCAGCCGATGGTTGCCGGGTATCAGGCTCAGCGTCTTTTCCAAATCCGTACGCAGCTCATCTGCGGTGCGCGCTTTGCCGGGATAGGCGCCGGTTGCCATTATGCCGCCGCCGAGAGTTTCCTGGGCTTTATCAAACCCTCCAACATCATCGCCCTGCCAGCAATGCAGTGATATCGCTATGCCGCTGAGCCTTTCCATTGCCTTTTCCGTATCAACACCAAGCTCGGCATATCGCTGCTTCGCCAGTTCGTATGTTTTTTCAATCTCTTTCGTATAAGCCATTTTATCCGGACCTCTTCAAAAGTTAATATTTGTGGTTATTTAATTTTTCAGAGATTCTTTTGCCGGTAGTTTCGGGAACTGTGCATGAGGTTCGGCCTGATACCAGTAGGCAACGGAAGACAGGTCGTCTTTAAGAGGCAGGTATCTTCCCTCGCTTTGCCAGCCCAGCGCCTGTATTGTCACTTTCAGGTCCTCTTCGAATCTTATCGGGTCCTGAATATGCCAGCGGTAAAGACCAAAACGCGGCTGCGTTTCGGATTCTATCACCTGCGGCATCCCCGTATAAGGGCTGCTAAATTCCTGATAGCCTCGGCCATGGAATTTGTCAAAACCATAAGAGCCGCAGAAATAATCTTCCGTGCCGGTTCCGCAAATCGTGGGAAATTTTGTGTCGCCATCCATAAAGAATTTAATTTCCCCTTCACCCCACCAGCCGGGACTGTTCGAGCCCCAGATCAGATATGTTCCGACGTATTGGCCCTTTCCGCGGACGCCATCAAGGATAGTATAATCCTGTTTGTAAGGAAGTGGATTTACGCGGCGAAACTGAGCGTGAAAATAAGCCGCGTCCTTCGGGACATGGGTGAGAGTGTAGTCTATCTGATAATACAGCACCATCGGTTTGGCGTCGATATTAGTCATAGTAATTTTACAGCGTTTGCGAAACGGCATCACCCAGTAACAGTTGAATCCGCTCTTGGGATTGACACATACTGCCAGAGAGCTGACCCCGGTATACTGCCCCATACCGCAAGCAAAGAAATCTCCCGCCGGGCATTCCACAGAGGGTTTTTCTTCCCCGTCCCAGTAAATCCGCAGAATGTTAAAGCGGTTGTTTCCGGTCGGAGTCATCCATATATGCTGGACAGCGCCGCAGCCTTCGATGTCAGCCATCAGGAATGTCTGGCCGGGATTAATTCTAACCGAAGGAGAAACTTTCCAGGTCTGGCCTAATTCGCGGGCGGCATTTGCACCGGTACCCTCTGTTGCCATTCCCCCCTTACCCTTTTCACCGGTAAGGTTCTCAGGGCTAACCGAGCGAGTTTTGGCAGAGGACAAGCGTGCCAGATTACCCAAGCCCATTTCCAGACTACTGAATCCTGAATTCTGCTGCTCACAGCCAATCATCAAAAAAGCAACCAGCAAAAACCCGCACACTAAACAAATACTTCGCTTTTTCGTCACAACCGTCCGTTCAAATATTCTGATTCGTTTTGTTAGCTGTTTCATAATTTGTCCTTTCCTGAAAAGGTTATCCCCCTTATAAGGATTTCAATAAAGTTCCAATAGTTTCTGCTCGGCCTCTTTCGTCCACAGACCGTCATTTAAGCACTCGGCGACCTGGGGCATTTTTTCGTTCATCTTATCAAGCGGCACGAGTGGCAGATCTTTGCAGGCCGGATAAACGACAATTTTGCCTGCTATGGAACGGTTCTCTACCGCTCGAATACCGTCGGTCGCACCGGCAAGACCTGAAACAGCGGCGACACTGAGATTGGTATCGAGCCGGCCTGATTCGGCTTTTTCCAACATTCGCTTCATATCCTCCAAAGTTGAGCCGCTGGTGCCAATGAAATATAATTTCTTTTGGATGTAAGCATCGAGGTCAATCTTACCTGTAACTGTGGCGGGAATACCTGCGAAGATGTTTATTAGTCCGCCTCTGGCGGCATTAGTCACCGAGCCGGCAACTAAAGCCGGAACTGGCGCCATCAAAGCAGTGTAGTCAAATTTCTTAGTAAATTTGTCCTTTGTGGGATTGAACGTTTTGAACGTAACAGCGTTTTTCTCGGCTAAAGGTGCGACAATTTTTGTTAGTGTTGCAAGTCGATTGTCATCCACATCAGAGGCAAAAAGGCTGACGCCTTCAACGCCCTGGCAGATGTTTCTTATCACATGCATCATACCCATCGGGCCGCCTGCACCGACAACATTAATTTTGTCTCCGAGGCGAATTTCGTCGGTTTCTGGAATCACTTTCATCGACTCCGCAGGATTAGAACCTGTAGTGCCTATGATTCGAATGCCGCCATAGTGAACCCGCCCAATCAAAGTAGCAATTTTTCTGCCGAATTTGCCGCCGCAAAGGACGATATTGAGTATGCCATTCAAAGCAACTTTTGCAAACAATAATTCAACAACCTTGGCATCAGACCCGAAATAGATGATATCATCATAGCCGGCATCTGTAAGCACCGACATGCTTGTCGCTCTATCGGCGGTGATTTCTAATCCGGCCGGTATCGGCGCCTCCGAGAGCCAGGTTATCTGAGCAGGTTTTCCATACTTACTGAACAGCTTTTTTAAAGTATTTGCGGTTACTTTGGTATCAGCAACAATGAGCATGTGCCCTTTTTTTCTCAAACTCGTGCGTTCAGAAGAAACATAAGCATCTTCTACACAGGCCCAGGGCTCCACTAAAGCAACCGCCGAGCCGGAAAGCTCCTCGCCGACGGGTAAAAGCATCGATTCGTCCTGTGGCGAGGTTATGATTCTTTCGTCCATCAGCACGTACTCAGCAAGAGCGCCTTCAAAATTGTATCCGAACGCCCCATTGGAAGTGGCGGTGCGCACCCAGCGATAATCGGTTTGTACAAGGAAGCGCTGGCCGGGCTTAAAATTTTTCACTCCGCGACCAATTGCCTCAATCCTGACGACCGTTTCATGGCCGGGGACTGTCGGCGCCTCGTCGGGGACATAACTGGGTATCTCTATTAGGATATCAGGGTCAACACCAGAAACGACTATGCCCTTGCGAACATGTGAGGAAAACTGTTTCAGTAATTTAAGGTCGGAAAAACATAGTCCAACCGCCTCGACACGACACAGAATCTGATGAGGTCCGGGTGCGTAAACCTCTTTTGATTTATTCAGGATGAGCTCGTCCGGGCCCACCAACTGCACGGCGTATTGTGTTTTGGGTAAGCGGGTTATAGCGCGCTTTTTCTTTTTCGTTTTTCTTTTTTTTGTCATGATTTACAGGTTACTTTTTTCTAATATTTCCTTAGTAGTTACATCTTCACTTAAACCGCAAAGTTTATCTTCGTTTTTAGGCTGCAGAGAGCTTCCAACCTTTTCAAAGAATGTATTTTTTTCCGCAACGTTGTTAAAGTTTTTCTTTGCCCATTCGCTTGTATACCCAAGGCCGGATTTTTGCTGAAGCACAGAGTGGGCGTAAAATATGTGGGCGCTTTTAAGAAATACCGGCACTAAAGGTGAAAGCTCCTCGGTTTTATAATCATCCACAAATTTTTGCCCGGGGCTGTTCATCTCGGTCCCGACAACTACGGGCAGGTGCCGCTTTTCGGCAATTTCAATCACATGGTAGAGATTATCCGTCTTTTCATTTTTGGCTCCGGGAGTATAATTTCGGTCGGGGATGACGTTTATTGCGGCCGCACCGGTGCTCATAGCCACATCCAAAAGCTCTTCGATATCTTTTTCACCCTGGCTCGTACCATCCAGCCAGGTATGTACCGGTATTGCGCCTGAAGCCAGAATAAATCGGTTCGTATCAGCCATCATCGGAAAGGAGCCTTTGTCGGGCGGTATATATCCGACACCGCCACGTTTCATTGTTTTTGCTCGAATTGCATCCAGCAATTTTCTGCCATGGGGTAATGCCGACATCTCTATCTCAACACCCAGTTTCTCAGACCAGAATTTCACGAGTTCACCTTCATCGCGGAAGATTTCCTTTGCCTTCTGTGCATAGGCAAAACACATATGCCTTTCAGTGGCATTGCCGCCCGGCGTTAAAACAAGAACGTCTTTTTCGTAATCCAGCTCCACAGGCTTTAGGTGCTGATTTACCCGTCCCATTAAATCCCGATTTCTCTTTTGCGCGGTGCGGCGAAGGTTAAGCAGGAATTGTTTTTGTTCGCCCTGCAATTGTGCTTTCGGAAATCCAACACCCATATGGTATGAGATGCCCGGTTCACCAGGTGAGTTTATTACCCGAGTAGCAAATTCCGGTACATATACCCTTGTCTCCAGGCCGGCACAGGCCTTGAGACCGAGCATTCGAGCGGCGGCAAGAAATTCCTCCAGAGCATCAAGCACATCAAAATCCACTACTCCCGCAACGGCCAATCCCGCCTTGCGAGCCAACCATGCAAATTTGCTGGGAGAATAACTATAAGTGTTGTAAGAAAAAAAAGTATGACAGTGCAGATTAATATCCGTGCCTGCCTCGGGCAAATCGATTTCGCCAGCCTCGGCTTTTTCGCAAAGCGCCGTCAAAGCCTGCTTTCTTTCGTCAGGGTCGAAACTATCCAGCTTACATTCGAGTTCTTCAACCAAAATGGACCTTTCTTCTGTCGGCAATTTTATGGGTTGTTCGCTTTTTCGTATTGTTCATCCCAGAGAGAAACATCCTGAGGCTGATATTCTTTTAGGTTAAACGAGTTGCGGGCAATTTCTCTGGCCTGTTCGAGGGATTTTATTTGTCCGGTTGCCCTTGCCTGCATAAGGACATTACCGCTGGCGGTTGCTTCTATCGGGCCGGTGATTACCTTCTTGCCAAGGGCGTTGGCTGTGAATTGACAAAGCAACTCGTTCTGTATGCCGCCGCCGACAATATGCACTATCTCAATCGTATTTCCGCAGGCATCTTCAATAGCTTCCATCACGGAGCGATACTTAATTACGAGGCTTTCCAGGATTGTTCTTATCATTTGCCCCTTATCTTTGATTGGGCTTTGACCCGTCTCGGTGAGGTAATCATTTATTCTTTTCGGCATGTTTCCGGGTGCAAGGAATCGGCCGTCATCAACGTCAATATGCCTGGTAAACGGCTCGGCTTTATCCGCCAAAGCCGCCAGTTCCGTATAGGACAGATCCGTTCCCTCACGCTGCCACTTTCTTCTGCATTCCTGCATCAGCCACAAGCCCATTATGTTTTTGAGAAGCCGAATTGTGTTATCAACTCCGCCCTCATTCGTGAACTCATATTGAAAGGTCTTATCATTGACAATTGCACCGGGCACTTCAACGCCCATAAGGGACCAGGTTCCGGAAGAGAGATATGCCCAGTTGGCCTCTCCGGTAGCTGGCACGGCAACAACGGCTGAAGCAGTATCGTGCGAGCCGATGGCAAGAACCGGAACAGAGCCGCAGCCAAGCTCTATTCCCATCCTGGAAGACAACTGGCCAACAACCGTTCCGGGGGGGACGATTCTGGGCATGATGCCAATCGGCAAAGATAGTTTTTCCAAGACCTCTTTTGACCACTTGCCGGTCCTCATATCCATAAATTGTGAGGTGCTTGCAAGGGTGTATTCGGCAAATATCTTGCCGCATAAATAGTAGGAGACCAAATCGGCAATGAAAAGCAGTTTCGTAGCTGTGGCCAGTGCAATCGAATTATTGAGACGCATTGCGAGCAGTTGATAAACGCTGTTTAGCTGCATAAATTGAATGCCGGTATTTTCATAAATGTCGCGTTTGCTTATCATCTCAAACGCCTTTTCCCTCATCCCATTGGTCTGGCTGTCGCGATAGTGGTAAGGATTTTCAATAAGTTTTCCATCTACGTCAAGCAGGCCAAAATCTACACCCCAGCTATCGACCCCTATGCCCCAGACCTGAGTGCCGGCGACTTTTGCTGCTTTGGCTATGCCGGATTTAATTTCCGACAATAGTTTGTTGAAGTCCCAGCGCAGCGAACCGTTCTCTTCGATGGGCCCGTTACTGAAACGATGTATTTCCTCGAGAATAAGTTTCCGAGCAGAAACCGAACCAAGCATTACTCTGCCGCTCTCAGCGCCGAGGTCAACGGCAATATATTTTTTTATTTCCGCCATCGTCAACTCCTTATAACAAGTGTTTAATTCTGAAGAAAGGATTTTATAACCCAGATTCTCTAATTTTGCAAATTGAAAATCGAGATGTGGAAAAAGGAGATTGAGAATATGTTCATAAATTTCCGAGGGTTCACTTTGCAGTTTTTGGCCTTCCTTGATGGCCTTTGTACAGTCGAAAACCCGGCTTTGAGAAAAGCGAAGAGACAATGAGTACACTACTAAAATCTTTTTCCGTCAGTCCCTGCGTTAAATCAAACAGTTTGAAGTGATTCCTTGGGCTGGAAGCGTATTTTGGCCTGGCCGATAAGATAAAAACTACCGGTAATACAAATCAGGTCTTCTTTACTGACGGCACTTTTTGCGAGCAGCAGCGCCTGACCCAAACTGGCGGCAGTTTGGTACATCTTTCCGCATATATCGGTGTACTTTTCAGCTAAATCTTCCGGCGAGACCGCTTTAGGAGAATTGCTGCGCGTGAAAATGACCTTGTCAGCGCCGAATTGTAATTGATGCAGCATTCCTCTTACGTCCTTGTCAGAGTTGCAGCCGAAAATTACGACCATAGAATCATAAGGAATATTCTGGCCTACTGCGTGAATCAAGGCCTTAATGCTGGCGGCATTGTGAGCGGCATCAATCATAATTCTCGGGTCATCCCAAATCATCTCCATTCGCCCGGCCAGTGAGACCGTGTAAAGACCCTCGGCAGCCTTGTCGTTGTCTATCTTGTATCCGGCTGATTTTAGTTTATCCAGCATTGCTAAAGCCAGGCCGCAGTTGATTGCTTGATGTCTGCCGTGCAGGGGTACTCTGAGGTGCTCAAATTTACTTGTCGGCGTTGACAGACATATTCTTGTGTGCGGGCCGTGCTCACGTGAGGTTTCAAAACGCTGCGAAAAATCGATATCGCTGCCGGTTACGCTCAAAGGCGATTGGACGGCGATGGCCTGAGATTTTAGTACCCGCATCGCCAAGGGATCCTGCTGCACGGTAACAGTGGGCACACCACGCTTGAAAATTCCAGCTTTTTCTTTTGCGATGCTGTCAATAGTATTGCCAAGCAGGTTCTGATGGTCAATACTCAAGCTGGTTATGCCGATGACTTTGGGCTTAATAACGTTCGTGCTGTCAAGTCTTCCGCCCAAACCGGTTTCAATTATGGCAATATCAACCTCTTGATCGCGGAAATACATAAACGCCAAAGCCGTCATAATCTCGAAGAAAGTCGGCTGGTCGGTCTTTGACATCTTTTCAACGGGGGCATAAACTCGGTTTAGCAGACCGCACATTTCCGATTCGCTGATCATTGTTGAATTAATCGCAATCCGCTCATGAAGGTGTACTACGTGGGGCGATGTGTATAATCCAACTTTATAGCCATTTGCTTCGAGCATCCTGGCTAACATAGTAGCGGTTGAGCCTTTTCCTTTTGTACCGCCTATATGGACTGTATGTATTTTTTTGTGTGGATTGCCCAATAGCGAGAGCAGTTTGTGCATCCTGTTGAGGTTGAACGTTGTGACGTTATAGCGCAGGCGCTCCTGCTTTTCGTAGTCAGTCCTTTCAAAAAGGTAGTCAATGGCCTGCTTATATGTCTTAAAAGCCTTTTTACCCTTGACACTGGCAACCTTAGAGGTTTTTTTCTTTCGTTTCTTTCCGGTTGTTTTTATTGTTTTTACCATACACTAACGCAACTATGACAATTATAGCGGTTAAAAGTATATTAGTCAAGCTGGAAGCCGAAAAACACCTTAGCCAACACGAGAAAAAATGATATAAGACATTTTCAATAAAGGATTTACAAAATACTTTACTTTATATTATTATCTTTTTAAACAGTTTTTCCATAAGTAATACTTAACACTTATTCGCCATTACTTATACCTCGCCGTAATCAGCTTGATATTAGTGATTAAGATGCCTACTTTCATGTTTTCTCAGTGGTGAATCCAAGTTTCTGCCTATATAATTGGCAGCGTGGACATGACAAAGCCAAAACAAGCTTTTATTTTTACACTGCAGAGCTTAAACCAGCTTCTTTGGCCGGCAGTATGTATTAATTGCGGCGAAAGTATCTGCGAAACCGATAAAGAGTTGTGCCAAAAGTGCTGGTCCCAGGTTCTGGCCTGTACTGGAACTGATTACTGTGGTCGCTGCGGCCGAGATGCCAGCAAATTTGCTCTCTTGGAAGGCGCCTGCCCCAATTGCCAGGGTAAAAAATTTCATTTTGACAGTATAGCTCGCAGCGGAGTTTATAGAGAAGCCCTGCAGAAAATGATATTAGCCCTGAAAAAAGGCCGAACGGAACTGGTTTCGATAATTGGATTTTTGGGCAATTCCACTTTGGAAGGGAGCAGCTTTTATAACGATATAGAACTTTTCGTTCCCGTGCCACTGCACTGGTCGAGACGATTAACCCGCGGATACAATCAATCACTTCTTTTAGCTAAGAAATTAAAGCACCCTACAGCCAAAATCAGTAACAATCTTGTTCGAATCCGCAGAACCAAATTACAGCCCGCAATGGCAAGTCCCACGGCACGAGCAAAAAATGTCGCCGGCGCCTTTGCTGTCCGTCGTAGAAATAATTTTGCTAATCGTAGGATTTGTCTTGTTGATGATATCAAAACAACCGGAGCAACGCTGAACGAGTGTGCAAAAATGCTGAAAGACGCCGGAGCTTCAAGAGTATTCGCGTTAGTTTTAGCCGTTGCGGGGCAGAATGTCATCTAACTACAATAGCAGAAAACTACATTTAGGAGAAGGAAACAAATAATGGTTAAAACAAAGCAATTTATAATCATAACGGTAATGGTTTTATTCATTGTAGGTGCAGTTTTTGGCAAGGCAATCGAGAAAGACTGGCTCGTAACGCAAATTAAAGAGCCGGTTAAGATTGAAAAACGGCTCGACGGCAGGGAGATTGTTCTGAGCAACGGGTTAATCAACCGGGCATTTCGTCTGACGCCCAATGCGGCCACCGTAGCCTATGATAATCTGATGAGGAACGAATCCATCATTCGCGGAGTCAAGCCGGAGGCAATAGTCGAACTCGACGGACAAAAGTATGAAGTCGGCGGCCTGCAGGGGCAGGTCGAATACGCATATCTATTGCCCGAATGGATTGATTCCCTGAGCAGTAATCCTGATGCCTTCATGTTCAGGAGCTTCGACATCGGCAGGATAGAAAAACGCTTCGAATGGAACCGCAAGCGTTATTCCTCAAGCACAACCTGGCCTCCCTCAGGTAAGACGTTGAGTCTGCATTTCGATCCTCCAGGCGGCAAGCTCAAAGGATTGACTCTTTCGGTACATTATGAAATGTACCGAGGCATTCCTCTGTTGGCAAAGCGGCTGACAATTTACAACGGCAGCGATGAGCCGGTCAGACTCAATACTTTTACCAGCGAGATTCTCGCAGCGTTAGAGTATGAGTCTATGGTGGAACAACCGGCCCAGTGGGAGTATCCTAATATTCACATCGACAGCGATTACGCCTTTCACGGGGGGGACCCGAAAAGCGCCAACAAAACAACGAACTGGGTTGTTGACCCACAGTACAAAACACAAATCAACTATCTGCGAAAGACACCACTGATGTTAGAAAGCCGGCCGCCAATTGGTCCGGATGTGATTATCGAGCCGGGCAAAACATTCGAATCATTTCGAACGTTTGAGCTAATTTACGACAGTACCGAACGCGAACGCAAGGGTCTGGCAATACGCAAGATGTACCGAACCATCGCACCCTGGGCCACAGAAAATCCAATCATAATGCATGTTCGCTACGCAAATCCAAAAGCCGTACGTCTGGCAATCGACCAGTGTGCCGAGGTCGGATTTGAGATGGTGATAATGACATTTGGCAGCGGTTTTAACATGGAAAACATTGACCCTGAATATATGGCGCAGATGAAGGGATTAGTCGATTACGCTCACAGCAAAAATATCGAGCTTGGGGGATATTCACTTTTGGCTAGCCGCCAGATAAGCGATAAAGATGATGTTATAAATCCGGAGACGGGCAAAACCGGCGGCGCGATTTTCGGAAACTCGCCATGTTTGTGCAGCGAGTGGGGCAACGAGTATTTCAGAAATATCAAAATCTTTATCGAGCAAACAGGCCTGGATCTGCTCGAACACGATGGGTCTTATCCCGGTGACGTTTGTGCATCTACGAGCCATCCGGGGCATAGCGGCCTCAATGATTCGCAATGGAAACAGTGGAAAAAGATTACCAATTTCTACAAGTGGTGCCGCAGCAGGGGCGTTTATCTGAACGTTCCGGACTGGTATTTTTTGAATGGCTCGAATAAAAGTGCTATGGGCTATCGTGAGACCAACTGGTCGCTGCCGCGTGAAAGGCAGGTTATTCTCGGCCGACAGAACATATTCGATGGCACCTGGAAGAAAACACCGAGTATGGGCTGGATGTTTGTGCCGCTGGTTCAATACCATGGCGGCGGAGCTGCGGCCACGCTCGAACCGCTCTCGGAACACCTCGACGCTTACGGCGCTCACCTTGCGCAGAACTTTGGCTCAGGCGCACAGGCCTGCTATCGAGGGCCGCGTCTGTACGATACCGATGAAACAAAAGCAATCGTTAAAAAATGGGTTGATTTTTATAAAGAGTACCGGGATATACTCGACTCCGACATCATTCACGTGCGCAGACCCGACGGGCGCGATATTGACTGCATACTACACGTCAATCCGCAATTGAAAATAAAAGGTCTGGCAATGGTTTATAATCCTCTGGATAGGGCAGTCAGAAAAGAATTGAAGCTTCCGCTGTATTACACGGGGCTTACCAAAACAGCAAGTATTCGCCGGCAGCAGGACAAAAGCAGGAGGTATGAGCTTGACCGCGAATATAATGTCAAAGTACCGATTGACATCGTCCCCAAAGGGGTTACCTGGTTTGTTGTGGAATAGTGACGGGTCAGGTCGAGCTTCTTATCACTAAAGTATTTCGTGCTTTACTACGGCGCGGTAGAGGCCATTGATGCGTTTGCCGTCAACGATTGTGGGGGAATATTTTTCGTTTCTCGGCTGAAGACGAATTTTATTATCCGACTCGAAAAACACTCTCTTGAAGGTCGTTTCATGCGGCATTGCGAAACGGACAAAGCAGTCATCGCCATTATGCACTTCGGTGGCGGGTGAGAATATCACTATATCACCCTCGCGAAATTTCGGCTCCATAGAATCGCCGACAACCCGGACAGCAAAGGTGTTGGGGTCGTGCAGGTCCGGACAGCGAATATAATCATCGGCTATGCCCACAGGATAGTCGAGGTCGTTGAAATCAGTAGGATATCCGGCTGAAACTTTGTTTATCACGGGCACTAACCGGCCTGGCGCCAGAGGTAATTTTTCCTGCTCGAAGTTCAAGTCACTTTCAGCAAGAAGCTCGGTCAGCCGGCTTGCATCAGCTTTTTTATCAATAAAGTTTCTGGCAACCTGCCGCCATTTCTGATTTTCGGCCTCGGCGGACTCATATTCCTGGCGAACATCGGCGGGCAGACCCTCTATATGAGCAATATGCAGCAGCAGGCCCGAGTCAAACTCAAGTATCTTTTCAAGTTTGGTAAGCAGTTCGTCGCTGGGTGGATTCTTTACCTTGCCGGTTTCGATAGTGGACAGGTACGGTTTTGAAAAACCGATGCGATTACTGACTTCATCGAGGGTCAGATGTAACTGCTCGCGTTTTTTTCTTATTATTTTCCCCAGAGACATACCATATCCTTAATTTTTTCATACATTAACTGACTTCTATAAGCTCATAACTGCTGCTTCCCAGGCCGATTCGCTCGGCGTGTTCGATTTGGTAGCGAGGGTCAAGTTTATCATTACCCAGGAGATCTGCAAGTTTTTTGCCCGCTTTCTTTTCCGTCAAATCCAGTGTTGCCTTATCGAGAGCGACCGGATCAGTTGATGCGGCTATGCCGATATCATCAACTATTTTATCCATATCCGGCTCGTTAAAACAATCGCAATCTTTAGTCACGGACATTAAAAAGTTAAAACAAGCAATCCTGTTTTCTTTGCCCTTCATTACGCCCAATGCGTGCTCAGCAATGCTCTTTTGCAATACTTCGTCTTCTTCGCCCCAATTGCATATAACGGCACCGAATCTGCACGCGGCCATACACTCGGCACAGCCTATACATTTATCTTCGTCTATGTGAGCTTTGACATCGTCAAGTGTAATTGCATCGGCGGGACAATGGTCATAACATGCGCCGCATAGTGTACAGCCGTCACCTATACCGAGGTTAAGGGCGGCGTGCTGTTTCAACTTGCCCCTCTTGCTCGCACAACCCATCCCCAATGTTTTGAGGGTGGCACCGAGGCAGGCCGCGATATGGCCGGTCAAATGAGCCACAGAAAGGAGCGACTGGCTCTGAACTATACCGGAAGCAATAAAAACCTGTTTATCTATTTCGCCGTTTATATCAACCGGCGTCTCACTTGTCCCGAGCAAACCATCGGGCACAATGAACGGAATCCCCAAAACATCTAAATTAAAGCCGTGCTCGATAGCCAGGGTGGTATGGTCGATGGCATTGTGTCTTCGCCCGACATATAATGTGGTCGTGTCGGTTACGAATGGTTTTGTTTTCAAGGCAAGCAGCTCATCCACAAGCCCCTTAATGCACGGAGCTTTTGTGTATGTGTTGTTACCGCCTTCACCAACATGAACTTTAACCGCCGTACAATCATTTTCCTTAAAGCACTCTGCGAAAGAGCCCGCCTTAAAGAGCTTTCGCGCCTTTTCGGAAATCACCTGTTCGCCGTCATTTATAGATGCTTTAATGAAATATACTTTAGAAGCCATAAAAACCACCATTTTAGATTAAACAGAACAACTTACTATTCTACAATGGTTCGTCATTATAAAACAATACGCTGATTATATTGCTTTTTCACCTAACTGCAAGAAATGTTTAGAATCTGTCTTAATACTCAATTTCCACTATGAAAGCAAATCCTCAATCAATATCTTTATACCAAGACCGATAAGTACCAGTCCACCGATGGCTTCGATTTTGTTTTCGAAAAAGTGCCCGATTTTTTTGCCGATGCAAACACCGAGATACGACAAGGCAAAAGTGACCAGCCCTATTATTATCACCGCAGCAATAATCGAATTGGTGATAAATGAAAGCGTAATGCCAATCGCCAGGGCATCGATACTGGTTGCAACGGACAGAACTAGCAAAATAAAGATATTCGATGGGTCGAATCTTTCATCGATTGATTTCATCTTGAACGACTCATAAATCATTTTACCGCCGACCGCGCTTAACAGGCCAAAAGCAATCCAATGGTCATAACTTTCTATGTATTGCTTTACACTTAAGCCCGCCATAAAACCTATCAGCGGCATAATCGCCTGAAAACCACCGAAGAAAAGAGCCATTCGCACGGCGTGCTTTACGTGCAACTGTTTGTACGCGCTGCCGCTGACAATAGAGACTGCAAAGGCATCTATTGCCAGTCCAACGGCTACCACTATGATTGTAAACAAATGCATAAAATATCTTGAGAAGGTTTGTGGTTCTATTCGGCTTTCATGATTCCGTCGTTCGTCAGGTCTTCGCCAATTTTTTGGCCGGGCTTGACAATTAAAAACTCGCTTTCGTGCCAGTCGCCGTCAATGAGCTTTTGCATAAGGGCGGGACTGCCCCTTAGCTCTTCGTAGTTCCAGTGAAGAAATTCGGCGCAACGTTTAGTATAATTTTTATATTCACCGGAATCGGTAAGCCCCCAATCGATAAAGGTAGCCCAACTGTATTCCTTTATCCAGTTTTGCTCTACTTCCATGAGATATTGAGCGTTATCGTCACCGTATTTTTCCTTATACTCTTTGAGCAATCTTTCATAGCGATCTTTACTGGGCTGCTCGTCTGACTCTATCCAGCCGGGGCTATACCAATAGACACCACGGTGGGAATCGAAGTACTCCTGGTATTTGTCTTTCGAGCCAAGCAGAAGTGTAATGCAATCATGGCCTCGCGGGACAACAATGGGGATTTCTGCCGACAATCCTACAATGCCGTTACTGCACAGACCATAACCGAGCAGTGAAGCGTCATAGGGGCGTCCCTGAACATCGCGGGTATTTTCGAGAGCTTTCAGGACTTCAGTACGAAGCCTATCGGGCTCATTATGCAGACCCTGCTCCATTAAAACTACATCAACAACATTTTTTGAGCGGGCAGCGCAATAATACGCTTCCCTCTGCATCACTTTACAAGTTATAAACTGAAGTCTCATCTAAGGTTTGCACACTTTGCATGGCCTTTTGCCGGCCTGTATCGCTTCTTCTTTACTGTTGTAACCTACGAGGTTTTCGGGCTTGATTCTTTTTACCGAACGACACTGAGGA
>CAZIAN010000041.1:0-5400 GCA_964537355.1 uncultured Pirellulales bacterium
CATTGAGACACTTGCCGATGCCCGGAAATGCGCTAAGTTGTTTAAGGAAAACAGAGAGCAAATTGATGGTATCATAGTAGTTCTTCCAAATTTTGGTGATGAACTGGGAATTGTACAGACCCTGGATTTGGCCAAACTCAATGTGCCGGTACTTGTTCAAGCCTGTAACGATAAATTAGATGCAGTTGATGTGCATGGCAGGAGAGATGCATTTTGCGGTAAATTGTCGGTATGCAATAATCTGTACCAGTACGGAATTCCATTCACCGATACATCTGAACACACATGTGATATTGATAGTGATGTATTTCAAAGAGACATCGATTGTTTTGCTCGCCTCTGCCGAGTAGTGAAGGGACTGCGCAATGCACGAATAGGTGCCATAGGTGCAAGGCCTGCTGCGTTCCAGACCGTACGATTCAGTGAAAAGTTATTACAGCATTCCGGGATAACAGTTGTGCCAGTTGACCTTTCTGAAATAATCAGCAAGGCGCAGCAATTAGACAGTCAGAGTAAAAAAGTACAACAAAAACTGTCTGAGATAAAGGGGTATGGAACTATCCCTGATTATATAAAAGAGGAGAACATATTAAAACAAGCCAAGCTCTCTCTGATCATTGATGATTGGATGACAGAAAACGAGCTGGATGCCAGTGCTGTCCAATGCTGGGAATCAATACAGGACAATTATGGCTGTGCCACCTGTTTGTCAATGAGTATGATGGGAGAAAAGTATATGCCAAGTGCCTGCGAGGTGGATGTTGCCGGTGTGATTTCCATGTATGCGTTATTGCTTGCTTCTGGAAATATTCCCGGTTTCCTGGATTGGAATAATAACTATGGCACGGAAAAAGACAAATGCGTATGCACCCATTGCAGCAATTTTCCGAAAAGTTTCATGGGAAATGATATTGAAATATGCAATCTCGATATATTAGGTGAGACATTAGGCAGGGAAAAGTGTTTCGGGGCCATCAAGGGACATGTTGCAGCAGGGCCTATGACTTATTTTAGAATATCAACCGACGATTCTAAGGGGAAGATCAAGGCTTACCTGGGAGAGGGTGAATTCACAGATGATCCTTTTGATATGGATGGCGGCATAGCAGTCTGTAAGATTCCCCGTCTTCGCGCCCTGCTGGCCTACCTGTGCCAAAACGGGTTCGAACACCACGTCGCCATGACACGCACACACTGTGCCGATATCGTGCATGAGGCGATATCGAAATATATCAAATGGGATCTTTACTATCACGAATAATAAGGAGGAAACTGTGACCGACGATGAGGTCAGAATAAAATCGATTTACTACAGGCAGAAGCTGCTCAAGTACATCAAAATGGCAAACGCCGGTCATACAGGTGGAAGTCTGTCTTGTGTTGATATTCTGAATGTACTGTACAATCGCATTTTAAATGTCACACCTGAGACATTCAACGATCCCGGACGTGACCGTTATATCCAGAGTAAAGGCCACTCTGTAGAGGCGTTGTACGTGGTGCTGGCAGATCACGGTTTTTTCCCGGAAGAGAAACTGGAAACCTTTTACGGCTATGGTTCCGACTATACGGGGCACCCTACTCGTAAAGTGAAAGGCATCGAGCAGAACACCGGGGGATTGGGTCATGGCCTGGCCTTTAGCGTAGGTGTAGCGCTGGCCGGCCGGATAGATCATGCTGATTACCGCGTGTTTACATTACTGGGTGATGGTGAATTGGCGGAGGGTTCCAACTGGGAATCCCTGATGGCGGCCGCCCATTATCAACTGGACAATCTCTGTGTTATTGTTGACCGCAACGCCCTGCAACTCACCGGTAAAACCGAGGAGTTGTGTGGGCTGGAACCATTAGCACAAAAATTGGAAGCCTTTGGAGGAGAAGTTCAAATGGTCGATGGCCACGATATAACAGCTTTAACAAAGGTGCTGGGTATGGTTCCGTTTACTGCAGGTAAACCGAGTGTCGTTATCGCCAAGACTATTAAGGGCAAAGGGATTAGCTTTATGGAGAACAATCCTAAATGGCATCATGGTGTACCTGACGACCGGCAGTACGAGCAGGCACAACAGGAATTGGAGGCAAGGCTGGTGGAGATGAGATCATGAGTTTTACACCGGGCGCCGAATTAGGTAAGGCCAACCAGGAAGTTTTTGCGGAAACCTTGCTGGCACTTGCACGTGAGAACACAAACGTCCTGGCCGTAACGAGTGACTCGCGGGGCTCAGGAAAGCTAATGCCTTATGTAGCTGCAGTCCCTGATCAGCTTGTTGAGGTAGGCATTGCCGAACAGAACCTGGTTGGCGTGGCAGCAGGATTAGCCTCTGCGGGAAAAATTGTCTTTGCCGTGTCACCGGCCAGCTTTTTAACGGCCCGTGCTTTGGAACAGATTAAGAACGATGTTTGCTATTCAGATCAGCCTGTAAAACTTATCGGCATCAGTGCCGGCGTAAGCTATGGTGCATTGGGTTCGACGCATCATGCGATCCATGATATTGCTGTACTGCGGGCCATTAACAATATCACGATTATAGCTCCTGCAGATAACCAGGAAACGACCGAGGCAGTAAAGGCCGCTGCGCTGATGTTACATCCGGTCTATATCCGCTTCGGTAAACGTCCCATGCCTCATCTGCATCCATCAGGTACTCTTTTTGAAGTCGGCAAAGCACTCCAGATTCGTGACGGTAGAGACCTTGCATTTGTTGCAACCGGTGAAACCGTGTATCCTGCTTTACAGGCCGCTGAGCAGATGGAGCAGTCTGGTTATTCATGTCGTGTCATTAGTATGCACACAATCAAGCCATTAGACAATGAAGCTGTAATACGGGCGGCCGAAGAGTGTCGTGCGATTGTGACTGTGGAAGAACACCGTACAGCGGGTGGATTGGGAGAAGCCTGTGCTTCGTTACTCATGGAAGCGAACATAAAAATTCCCTTCAAGATCGTTGGTATCCCGGATGAATATACAATGACAGGAAATCAATTGGAGATTTTTGCCCACTATGGCCTTACAGCCCCGGGACTTGCCCGGACTGCTACAACCCTGTTAGAGGCTGATACAGGAGGATAGATGAGTATGAATGAAACCTTTATCTTAGCGGTGGATCAAGGGACAAGTGCGACAAAAACAGTTGTGTTCGATAAGCGAGGTCAGATCGTTGCAAAGGCTGCTCAGCCCCAGAAATCCTATTTTCCCCAGCCGGGATTTGTGGAGCAGGAGCCCCTGGAGATCTATCAGAATGTAATAACATCTGTAAAAGATTGCCTTAATCAGTATCGCCAGGCGGTTTCTCGTGATCTGGCTAAGATCAAGACCTGTGGTATTTCCAATCAGAGAGAGACCTTTCTTCTCTGGGACCAATCAGGCCAGCCTGTTTCCAATGCTGTTGTTTGGCAGTGTAAAAGATCCATAGAAATCTGCAGCCGCCTGAAAAAATCGGGCTTAGAAAAAGAAGTCAAGAGCAGAACCGGCCTGATTATCGATCCTTACTTTTCCGGAACCAAAATTATATGGCTTTATGAAAACGACCCGCGGATACGAAATTCCATTGACTCAGGAAAGGCATATTTTGGAACCATTGATACATGGCTCTTGTTTAAGCTTACCAAAGGCAAAAGTTATTGCACCGATTACACCAATGCTTCCCGCACCCTTTTTTTTAACATTAATGACCTCCAATGGGACAAATATCTTTTAGATAAATTCAATCTACGAAATCTCAACCTGCCCAAGCCACAACCTTCCTCGTACTCATTTGGTCAATCTGATTTTGAGGGACTCTTCCCGGATAAGATTAACTTATCGGCTATGATAGGTGATTCCCATGCTGCTGCTTTCGGAGAAGGTTGCTTTTCGTCCGGCACCGCAAAGGCAACTATGGGCACCGGCTCTTCTATTCTCCTCAATACCGGTTCCAAAAGAGTTCAATCTGAAAATGGAATGGTTACCACCATTTGCTGGAGTATGTCCGATAGGGTCGATTATGCCTTGGAAGGTATAATCGTTACTTGCGGAGCCACAATTAATTGGTTACGTGATCAACTTGGTCTATTTGACGACAATCGCCAAACCCAGGAAATCGCTCTATCTATTGAAAATACTAACGGCGTATATCTGGTCCCCGCTTTCAGCGGTCTTGGTGCTCCCCATTGGAAAATGGATGCCAAAGCTGCGATTTTGGGTTTGAGCTTAGGCAGTGACAGAAAACATATAATCCGTGCCGCTCTGGAATCAATTCCATACCAGATTAAAGATGTCATCACCGCTATGGAACAGGATAGCGGAATCAAATTAAAAGAGCTCAAGGTGGACGGAGGTGTAACATCCAATCATTTTGTTATGCAGTTTTTGGCTAACCTATTGGAAACAAATGTTATCAATATCGGCATGGAAGAAGTTTCAGCCCTTGGTGCTGCCTGCCTTGCCGGCCTTCAGCAGAATATTTTTTCTGATATCGACCAATTACAAAACCTCACCACTGATAGAAAACAGTTTTCTCCCAATAAAGACACAGAGAAGGTTCATGCTTCCTACGAGGGCTGGAAAAAAGCAGTGAAACAACTTTTATAATCCAGACTGCATGGTTATAAATAAACACAACATAAAAGCAGAACTTTAGGAGCAAAGTGATGCAAAAAAAAGACGCCTTTACTCTGATCGAGTTATTGGTAGTGATTGCAATTATTGCTCTTCTGATGGCGATTCTCATCCCGGTACTTAGCAAAGCCAAAGATCAGTCTCGGACCATCGGGTGCCGGTCAAACCTCAAGCAATACGGCATAGGTATGAGAATGTATCTGGATGACAACGACCATGATTTCCCGGATGCGTGGACCTGGCTAAAATCCGCGAGCCACGATTATGTTCGCAAAGGAGAAGAGCCGGATGGTGTATTCTGGCCTTACCTGAAGGACCTGGACGTCCACATGTGTCCCAAGTTTTCTTCGCTGGCCAAAGGAACAAATTGGGAAGATACGGCGGTTAGTTACGTCTTGAATTCTTATGTGGGCAGGGGTGGCGAAATTTGGTCAAATTGGCTGGGTGCAAATGTTACCGGGGTCAAAAAGGAAACAGAAGTTTACAGCCCTTCCAGAGTGGTAGTATTCACTGAAGAGAATACCTGGACCATTGAGGGTTACAGCGATTACCCGTTTAACGACACGCATTTCACCGTCGGCAATTCGAACAGGCAAATTGATAACTACGCCACCTTCCATAATGCACCCGGAGATCTCGACAAGGGCGGGACGAACATCGTTTTTGTGGATGGGCACGTCGAAATTCTTCCAAGAGTGAAAGATCTGGATAGGGGTTTCAGATTGGCTTGGCCCAAAAAAGAACTGCCTTACTAACTTTGTTTGTTGTTAGTATTTTGGTCAGAAAGAAAACGTAAAAATGAT
>CAZIAN010000041.1:5500-19758 GCA_964537355.1 uncultured Pirellulales bacterium
GTAAGTCTAGTGGGTATTGCACCTGTCTATGGGAACGATGTCATCTGGGATTTCGAGAACGGTAATGACCATGGTTTCACACTATGGAGCGTAAATCCCGCTACTCCTGCTGCTAATGATCCCACTACTGCGGGTGAAGAGGCGTTGACGGGTGTAGGAGGGGCCAAGGGTTTGCCAGATGCCGGCGTGGCCTGGTCAATCGGCCGGCCCGATCAGTTTGATGGCCAAAAACCCGCCGTTAGTGAGGGCGACAAGGCCAAAGCTGATGGCACGATGGAGTACAATCAATCAGGCAAGAACCACCCCTTTACGTTTCCTGTGAACGACCGGGACCAGGAGAGTTATCTCAATACCTATAACCTTACCGGGTGGGGTGACAACCTGCATTCCGCAGACAATGATCAGATCGCCACTTCACCCTTATTGCTGATAGGCACAGATGCAGAGTTAACTGTCTGGGTCCACGGTGGAGGCAACGGAACTCATGCGCCCGAACTTGATTCTAATCCAAACGATGGATATACGACAAATTCCGCCGGTATTGCCGTTATTTCGGCCGCGGATGGCTCACTCCTTGCCAGCGTACTTACTAATGGTCATGGGGAATTACGGGAAGATACAATCGATCTTTCAGAATTTGCCGGCCAGATGGTTCATATCGAGGTTGTCGATGCCTTTGAGGATAGCTGGGGCTGGATTGCAGTCGATGAAATACGAATCACCAATGCGCTCGAACTTGGTGCCCCCAGTGCGTTCTCCAGGGCCTGGGGGCCTGGTCCGGCCAATGGTGCCCTACATACCGATACATGGGTAAACCTTTCCTGGGTAGCGGGAGGTTTTGCCGTCTCACATGACGTGTACATTGGCGATAATTTTGACGATGTAAATAACGGTGCCGAAAGTACGTTCCAAGGTAACCAGGCTGGGACGTTTATCGTTGCTGGTTTTCCCGGATTTCCTGTTCCGGATGGTCTTGTTCCGGGCACAACGTACTACTGGCGAATTGATGAGGTCAATGAGGCCGAGCCGAACAGTCCGTGGAAAGGTGATATCTGGAGCTTTAGTATTCCTCCCAAGACAGCATACTTTCCCGACCCGGCTGATGGCACCGAATCTGTAGATGTGGATGTGAAACTAAGCTGGACGGGAGGTTTCGGTTCTAAATTACACACCGTGTATTTCGGCGATAATTTTGACGAAGTGGACAATGCAACTGGTGGCCAAGCGCAGGGAACTACGACCTATACTCCCGGTACACTCAACACGGCCAAGACTTACTACTGGCGGGTCGATGAGTTCGATATTTTCGAAACGCATAAAGGTGATGTCTGGAGTTTTATAACTGAAGGCGCTGTGGGCAGTCCGGATCCGGCTAAAGGTGCCGTGGATGTCACTCAGACACCTGTTCTTACCTGGGTGCCTGGAGTATTCGCCGATTCACATGAAGTTTATTTTGGTACCGACGAAGATGCGGTGAAAAACGCCGATACGAGTTCTCCCGAATACAAAGGAAGCGGTAATCTTGGCTCCGAGAGCTATGATGCCGGCAACCTTGAATGGAATACTACCTACTACTGGCGTGTTGACGAGGCAAATAATGCTAACGCCGACAGCCCATGGACAGGCCCCCTCTGGAGCTTTACTACGGCCAACTTTCTTATCTTAGACGATTTTGAGAGTTACAATGACATTAACGAAGGCGAACCGGCTTCCAATAGAATCTATTTAGCCTGGGTGGATGGATTCGAGAATCCGACTGTAAATGGTTCCGTCGTCGGCAACTTAAATCCTCCAATTGCCGAACAGGCCATTGTTCACAGCGGTAATCAGTCGATGCCGATGGCCTATGACAACGCTGTCGGGAAATCTGAAGCAACTTTAACATTGACTTCCAATCGTGACTGGACAGTAAATGGTGTCAACACACTGACAATCTGGTTCAGAGGCAGCGTGGGTAACGCTGCTGAGAATTTGTACGCCGCTCTCAACGGCAATGCAGTAGTCGATAATGATAATCCTGATGCAACTCAAACAAATCAATGGACGGAATGGAATATCGACCTGCAGGCGTTTGCCGATCAGGGTGTGAACCTTGCCAATGTGACTTCGATTACCCTTGGCCTTGGCCATAGATCTAATCCAATTGCCGGCGGTTCAGGTATAATGTACTTCGATGATATTCGACTTTATCGACCAACTCAACAAGAAGCAGAACCTTAACCGGCACCGAAGATATCCCCAAAAGAGTTATATAATTGATAGATTTTTTTCATCCGGATACTTAATCCAAAAAAATGAAAAATATTTGAGGTTTGGCCCTTTAATCAATCATCAAATTTGACATCTGTGGAGACATTTCGGAGACATAATGTCACCTGAAAATCAGGATGTTTTCCTGCTCCTGAAAGAGGTGACTTTTCGAAGAATTCTGGCACTTTGCAGTTCATGAAAATAGGGCTATTGTTGGGGCCCGGCTCTGTGCGCTATGATTAGCCGGTGGGGCAGGTATCTTAAATTTTGACGATAGAGAAATGTGATATTAGAAAAGAGGTATGATACCCTTCAATCCGAATCTATCGCTTACCAAGCCTGTGAGGAGTTTAAATTGAAAGCTGTGAGACGTTCTGTAAGAAGTTATCTTTTATCATATATTAAAAAATTCATAAACTCATCCTATCGTATTAGTACCAAATCATCAAATCAGCCTGTGTTTTTGTACTATACGGACTGTAAAAAGTGTTATAATCATTAGAGAGAATAATTATAGATCTTTTAGGGCGTGAAAGCTTAAGAGACTGAAGTAACAATATGCCAACAAAAACATGAGTGTACTTTGGACTGATGGGCTATAAGAAGTGAGGCTCAAATTGAAAGTTCAGTGCGAATTATGTCCAAAAATGTGTTTGATCGAGCCCGGCCAGAGCGGCGAGTGTCGAGTAAGAATCAATGTCGACGGCGTACTGAGAACAGTAGTTTACGGATACCCATGCTCAATCAATATCGATCCTGTAGAGAAAAAACCTCTTTTCCATTTTTTGCCCGGCACTCCAATTCTCTCAATTGCAACAGTTGGCTGTAATCTACACTGCGAAAACTGTCAGAACTGGGAAATATCACAAGCTAATCCGGAGGATGAAAATATCTCTGCATACTCTTGCCCACCCGACAAACTCGTAACACTAACCAAGCGTAATAATTGCCCTTCACTGGCATACACTTACACTGACCCGATTGTCTATTACGAATATACTTATGATACCGCGAAGCTGGCCCGAAGTGCCGGCATAAGAAATGTTCTCGTAACGGCCGGATATATAAATGAGCAGCCCTGGAAAAAACTACTCGAACACATAGACGCAGCAAACATAGATTTGAAGGGCATTACCGACGATTTCTATCGGCGGGTCTGCTCGGCTACACTAAAACCTGTCCAGAATGCCTTGATCCTTGCCAAAGCAAGTGGAATATTGGTTGAAGTTACGAACCTGATTATTCCAACGCTGAACGATAAACCCGAGGAAATACGTCAGCTTGCTCAGTGGATAAAAGTGAACCTCGGCGGTGAGACACCGCTTCATTTTTCAGGGTTTTATCCTCGCTATAAGATGCGTCACCTACCCCCGACCTCATTGAATACTTTGGAAAAGGCCCGTCAAATCGCGATGAGTGAGGGGCTGGACTATGTATATATAGGAAACCTCCGCAGCAAGCAGGGTGAGAATACGTATTGTCCGGGCTGCAAAGGCATACTCATCGAACGAAGTGGTTATACTATCCTGAAAAGCAGGCTCAAGGACGGATGCTGCCCGGATTGCGGAAAAGAAATTTATGGAGTCTGGAAATGACACGCAGAAAATTTATTAATAAATTAATAAAAAAAGGCTCAATGATTATCGCAGGCATTTCATGGTTGGCAAAGAATGCTAACCCGCATAAATTCGTACGAGCTATGCGAACTAAAAAATATTCCGGTCGCTTGAAACCACTAAGGGATATTTCCAAGCAAGGTAAATGGAGTGGTTAAAATGGCTAAGCAATCGGATAAATGGCTTTTATGGGTATCTCTGTCAGTTTTGGTGATTGTACTGGTCGGTGTCACTACTATACTTATAAAGAAATCGCATATCGAAGAACCGCCTCCAACTAAAGAAGTCATACAACTTAATAAAGAGGAAGCCGTAAAGCTGCCGAAAGTTCTCCTGCATTCGTCGCTTGCAGGAAGCTGGTATCCAGCCGATTCCGAAGTACTTAATAAACAGTTAGATAGTTTCTTTCAAAAAGCCGGCTCGAAGACAATAGAAAACGTTGTCGGGCTCATTATACCACACGCCGGATACCAATGGTCCGGTCAGACAGCAGCCTATGGGCTTAAAACAATTGAGAAACAATACAAAAGAATCATTGTTATTGGCCCAAGTCACAGTATCCCAATGGAAGATATACTAAGTGTTCCGAGAGTAACACATTACGAAACACCTCTGGGGCAGATACCTCTGGACGTGGAGTTTATCAACAAGCTGCTGAAACATCCGATGTTTCAGAATGTTCCGCAGGCACATAAATACGAACACAGTGTTCAGATTGAGATACCATTGCTGCAGTATTATCAGAAGGATTTTAAGCTTGTGCCAATTGTGGCCGGTAGCTGTTCATTAGAGACAATCGCCACAGCCAGTGCTGTTCTGAGGAGCCTGGTTGATGATGAAACCCTCGTTATTGCAAGTTCGGATTTTGTGCATTATGGAGCTAACTACGGTTATGTTCCATTCACAGAAAACATACCTGAGCAAATCAAAAAACTCGACATGGGTGCTTATGAATATATTGCCCGTTTGGATAGCAAGGGATTTCTTGATTACAGAAAGAGAACGGGAGCAACTATATGTGGTTATATTCCCATTGCAATATTACTTTCGATGTTGGGTCAGGACAGTAAAGTCGAGTTAATAAAATATGCAACATCAGGTGAATTAACAGATGACTATTCCAATTCTGTCAGTTATCTTTCTATCGTATTTTCCGGAGTATGGCAAAAGCATCCGGAACTCATAATACAAGAAAATAGTCAGGACTTAACAGAGGAAGACAAGAATCAGCTCCTAGCCTTAGCCCGCAAAACAATAGTCTATGCCCTGCGAAATCGGAGAGTACCGCAGGCATCGGAACTTGGTATTACAATCAGCGATTCAATGAGATATCCTCGTGCGGCATTTGTAACACTCAAAAAACATTCCTTGCTCAGAGGCTGCATAGGCGATATATTTCCGCAAAGGCCTTTATACAGGTCGGTCATTCTAAATGCAATTAACGCCAGTTTTAATGACAGGCGTTTTCCACCCGTAGCAGAGGATGAGTGTGGAGATATTACAATCGAAATCTCCGCACTGACAACACCTGAACCTGTTAGCTCGGTGGATAAAATTCGAATTGGAACAGATGGTGTCGTAATGAGCAAGGACGGTCATTCTGCCGTGTTTTTACCTCAAGTAGCACCGGAACAGGGTTGGGATATCAACCAGACGCTCACACAATTGTCTTTGAAAGCACAGTTACCTGCCGATGCATGGAAAGAAGGTGCAAGCTTTCTGGTCTTTCAGGCGGTTGTTTTCGGAGAAAATGAAGAGGCTACACTTGTCGGGAACTAACAATGAAATTTGCTCGCAGTTTGCTGATATTCAGTTACGGCCTTTTTACCATCGCCGCCCAAGCCCTGCTTTTTCGAGAATTTGTAACTACCTTCGAAGGCAACGATATCAGTGTCGGTATTTTCTTTGCTTCATGGTTTCTTTGGGTGGGTCTTGGAGCAACCATTGTTTATAAAACACGAATCATCAATGAAAAACTGTTGAAAAACGCAGAGTTTTTATTTTTAAGTTATCTGCCCGCTTTTGTTTTCCAATTAATATTAATTTTACAGGCCCGCGAACTTGCAGGGATAGAATCATACGAATTGTGGTCGGTGTGGTCCATTGTAGCAGTATCAATAATCGTAAATTCACCTGTCAGTATCATAACAGGGATGTTGTTTCCCATTACCTGCCACTGGATTGAAAAATATCATAAATTACCTGTCTCAAAGGTTTACATTTTTGAGGCAGCGGGAAGTTTTGTCGGAGGGCTGGGAACAACCATTCTTTTAGGCCTCGGCATAAGCCCGATAAGGATTTTTTTTATACTTGCACTTTTACTTTCGATCTCAGCCGCTTTATCCCAATTTGCAGGAACAATTCAATCTAGTAATCCGACATTAAAAAAATATGGCAAGGTTAAATCACAACTAATCCTGCTAATTCCAATTTGTATCATCCTCTGCTTTTTCATAAAAGCGGATCAAACCCTAATGCATTATGTCAGAGTTGTTAAATGGACAAAACTACTGCCCTCCGACTCTTTTACCGGCTCTTTCCAGACCGCCCAGGCCGAATATCTCTACGGTGTCTATCAAAACCAATGGGTAGCTATGCGTGAAGGCAGTGTCATTGAAACATTGCCCAATGAAAGCACCGCCGGTCGGATAGCTGCACTCGGTTTATGTCAAAAGCCTGACTCCAACAAAATACTGGTCATTGGTTCAGGGCTGGGATTATGTCAGCAGTTCCTGCGATTACCACAAATTCAAACAATAAGCTGGTCGTATTTTGACAATGAATATGTGCAGGAATTGAAAAAAGTTATCCCTACTGAATTCGAAATCGTTGATGATCGATTACATCGGCCGGATAGTGATATTCGTTCATTGCTGGCTGAGGAGAAACAAGCATTTGATATAGTAATTTTAAATTTACCCGATGCGACTAATTCGGTCCTGAATCGATATTATACCCTCGAATTTTACCACCAGATTAAGGCGGCTCTGAAACCTGAAGGAATATTCCAGGTTCGCGTAGCAGGCGGGGAAAACATTATGGGTACGGAGCTTGTTAATCTCGGAGCTTCGACTAAATTGACTCTTGAGCAAGTTTTTTCCAAGCTTGTTATAACGCCCGGTGAAGATACCTGGTTTATTGCATCTGATTCTGAAAATCTAACCGGCGATCCCGGCACTTTGCGAGATCGCTTTGCAAGTATAGAAGGAGCCAGCCGTGTTTTTAATCCACAGGCTTTGCTCTCGGTTTATTTACCGGATCGTGCCGCTGCGGCTACCAAAAACTACTTAAGTGCAGACTTGCCTAAAAAGTTTTTGGTTAATCGTGATTCAAGACCTCTAACCCATTTATACAGTTTATTGCTTGCGGCAAAGCAATCGGGGGCACCGGTTACAAAACTTATCAAATATCTGGTTCTGGCCGGTCCTTTAGCCTTTGTTATACCTGTATTAGTTTTTGTCGTGCTGCGATTTATTTACATCCTGAGAACAGCTAAAAATGGCAATACATCCGGTTTCGACAGCAGCTATCTGATTTTTTCTGCCGGCTGTGTGTCTATCGGGGTGGTAATTGTTTTAATGTATTTGTATCAAACACGTTTCGGCTCGCTGTACCAGTACATCGGTGTTGTTTCATCTATGTTTATGATGGGCCTTACTATCGGCGCCGTTCTAATCAGACACTTATTGACCAACGACAGGGAAGTTCAGCCTGAGAAACTATTATTTGCGGTAATTTTAGTGCATTCATTAATTCTCGGCACAATTGCTTTTTGGCCAACCGAACAGTTGACACATTTGTCGTTTGGTATTGCTTTTATTTTATGTGGTTTATCCATCGGCAGCTATTTTCCTATAGCTGCCAGGCAAATGTCCGACATTGCTCTTGAGAACATCCAGGTCGGCAGCAGACTCGAGACGGCCGACCACATTGGCGCCTCAGCAGGAGGACTGTTGACGAGCCTTGCACTTGTTCCGGTACTCGGGGCCCGGATAACTCTGCTTGTATTTATTTTACTAATTATGACAAATGTTCCCGCGGCCTTATTGAGAATATATAAGCGGGAACAAGTGTGTTCTTATGATTTAATCGCTTTTAAATTACGAAGGCTCGGATATATCTTCTTAGGCCTCGGTATATCAATCATACTATCCTCAAACTTACTCGCCGATGCGGGCGCACATCTGAGACCTTCGCTGCCGCAACATTCGGCTCAAGCACTTGCCGGCGGATTACTTCTTGAGCAAGAATCAACGGTTCTGCAGGATAGTGGGCACAAAATCGATTACTTCCGGGTTATGGACGCCAATGATACACTAATCGGATATATCTTTAGCTCTGAGGACTTAGCATCAGAGGTTGATGGTTTTGGTGGTAAGATAAATCTTGCTATTTACGTGAATGAAAACAATGGCGAATTAATTGACTTCCATATAATATGGTCGAATGAAACGCCCGCTTATCTGGAGCTTCTTGGCAATTGGCAAAAATCCTTAAAGAAAAGTCAACTCTTCCAGTCTGAGCCTTTTGTAGGCGTTCACGCTGTAACCGGGGCTACTGTAAGTTCTGAAGCCTTTCTCTCGGCACTTCAAACATCTGGGCGCAGGTTTGCTAAACAGATTCTCGGCCGGACCATTGAAACGGTTTCAATCAGAAAAACTCAACGAGCCTCTTACGTGCCGGATAATCCATCTATCTATTTAATCGGTACTGTTGTTCTGACTTTGGTAGTGATTTACCGAGGCGGCTTCTGGAGCAGACTTTTTGTGCTCTGTCTTAATCTTGCACTTGGCGGTATTGTTTTGAATACTCAGTATTCCAGTGAACAAATAGCGACCTTACTTTCGGGGTATACGCCTGCTATAAAATTAACAGGTACTTTTTTACTGGTCATTGGGGTGCCGCTCTTGGTAATCATCTTTGGCAACATTTATTGCGGCTACATATGTCCTTTTGGTGCGGCACAGGAACTGCTTGGTTACGTCTTGCCCGAGAGATTCAAGCACCCGATACCGACTGAATCAATGCAAAAAGCAAGATTTGTTAAATACGTTGTTCTTCTTATTTTAATAATAACGTTCTTTATTTGCAGAGACAGGACGACGCTGGCAGCAGATCCCCTTATTTCGATTTTCAATTTTCGGTTTTCAGATAATGATTTTCAATCAACAATGTTTTTGATAGCGGCAACAGCACTGATAGGCTCGATTTTCTATAGTCGCTTTTGGTGTCGATATCTGTGCCCAGCAGGAGCTTTCCTGTCATTACTTAACCATATAGCAATATTAAAGCGATATCTTCCGGCCAAAAGATTTGGCAGGTGTGAGTTTGGTCTCACCGCAAAAGACAAGATGGACTGCATACAATGTGACAGGTGTCGATATGGCAAACCCGTACACAAAGTAACCAGAGAACAAAAGTACAAGGAGACGCAAGTACTTATACCTTATGCCATCGCAACAGCAATATTTATCTCGGCTGTTTCAATAAACAGGTTCTTACAAGTTATTCCTGTGGGCCAAGATCATTCCGTTATTTTAGCTCCTTCCGGAGGCCAACCGAGGGATGTCGATATAAAGCAGGTCCGCACAATGATTCAGCAGAAAAAACTTTCAGATAAAGAGGCTGAATTTTATGAAAAATTCGAATGAGTTTTATGTATTAATATTTGGCACTTCAGCATCTCCTTATGAGGAATAGATGTCACCTGGAAATCAGGGTGTTTTTCATCTTTTAAAAGAGGAAGCTCAGCCGGAGATTGCAAGAGAAGATGGACCGCCGATGGATCGATTGTTATTCACCAAATCAAGCACCATTTATTTTGACAGAAAAGTGGGTGTTATGGTATAAATAATATTGTTTTTGACCCGTAAATTTCGACATCTACTGCTTTGAGTTCTTCTGGCGGGTACAATTCCTGTATTTTTTTGAATAGAGGGGGAGCTATTATGTGCGACATAGAGTTGTAATTGAAACTTTATGCTTCGCTCTGTAGAAATTTTGCATTTCAATTGACAACCTATATTTTTTTAGAGGAAGATTAAACTATATTTATTATCTTCAAGCTTTAGACAGTTCACTACTCATACTTACCATGTCATAAATCATGCAATTAAAAAGGGGGGTTGCACTTATGTTAATTTACTCAACTGATAACGCTCTCCGATCAGCCATATCATAAAGCTTGCGCTCTTTTTCCTTATTGATTCCCAGAGCATCCCGTTTGTTCTCGATATGTTCGAGAATCATTACTGCGGCTTTGACTGGATCAGATTCAACAGCCCAATGACCGCCCACATCTTTTTCTATTCCACTGAAAAGGTAATCACTCACATTCCTACTACCGGCAATTGGAAACAATTCCTTAGCAAAGACAACCAGCATACCACTCGCAACAAAGTACTGACCGATGGAAATTGCCTTTTCGGTGATCGATTCCAGACAAGCGCCGGCCGCGGGTAATTCTGAAATATCCTCACCAAGGCCCCCTTCGCGTACAATTTCTGTGCATGAAACCAACAATCGGCTATTGTCAACACAACTACCGCAGGTAAGGACAGGTGGAATGCCCACCGCTTCACAAACTTCTCTTAGACCTGGCCCGGCTAATTCCAGCGCCTTTTTAGGATTTGCCAGCCCAAACTTACTACAGGCGATAGTTGCACAACCTGTTGTCAGGACCAAGACATCGCGCTTAATCAATTCTTTTGCTAAAGTTATGTGGGTAAAATCCTGTGGCACCTTAGGATTGGAACAACCCACTATGCCTACGACACCGCGGATTCTGCCATTTATAATATTGTCATTTAATGGCCGGTAACTGGCGCGAAATCTGCCACCAAGTATATAATTAATGGACTCGTGGCTAAAGCCAACCACCACCTTTTCTTTTTCATCCGGGATGTCAAATTCGCCGCGATTCTTATAGTTATCTATGGCCATTTTGACCAGCTCTCGGGCAGTTTTCAGTGCCGTCTTTTCTTCCATTGGAACGTGCTCAACGCCAAGGATCCTTGCCTTATCAGCGGTAGTAATCAGCTTAGTATGGAAGCATTTGGATATCTCAGCCAATCCCTGCATGATGCATTGCACATCTACTGCCATCAATTCGATTGCTCCGGTAGCAATGGCCAGTTCCTGACTAAGGAAATTACCGGCAATTGGAATACCATGACGCATCAGCAGCTCATTAGCAGTACAGCAAATTCCCGACACGTTAATTCCCTTGGCACCAGTCTCTTCAGCTATGGCCAGAAGGTCTTCACTCTGTGATGCAGCAACTATCATTTCCGACAGGATAGGCTCATGTCCATGAACGATAATGTTTACCTCATCCTTTTTCAAAACACCCATGTTCACCTCGCCACGACCTGGGTAAGGGGTCCCAAAAAGAATATCCTGCAATTCAGTCGCAAGCATAGAACCACCCCAACCGTCAGCCAGAGCTGTCCGGCTGGCATGCATAAGGATGTTTTTATAATCCTGGTCTACACCCATGTGGGTTCTGTGCATGGCTTCAACGATCTCTCGATCAACAGCCCGAGGAGTAATATCAAGCTTTTGCCATATTTCCCAGCGTTGCTGCGGGGCCCGGCGCGCCATCAGTTGCGTACCCTCCGGCTTGCCAAATTCGGACAACGCAATCTCCCCGACGTCAACTGCAATTTCACTTATTGAACGATCTTTAATTTCTACAGCTAATTCCTGAGCCACCTTATATAACTTGACTTTGTCCTTAAAATCATAGTCAGGCGCCTTGCCTCGAGCTGTGGCAAGAAAGACCTCAGCTACCCCTCGACCATGATCACTATGAGCGCTCGCACCAGCGGCCACAGCTCTGAGAAAGTTGCGTGCGACTATAGTATCCGCATCAGCACCACAGACGCCCAAAGGCGCTTTCTTAGTTATTCGACACGGCCCCATCGTACAAATGCGGCAGCAGATGCCCAGTTTTCCGAAGCCGCACTGTGGCAATTGAGCTTCAAGCCTATCCCAGGCATTCTTCTGGCCGGCTTTATCCATCTTAGCTATCATCTTCTGCGCCGCTTTATCAACACTTCGTTCTTGTGGTTCCATAAAAGCTCCTCATACTAAGGTTCAACAATTATTCAACCGGGATTTCACGCAAATATGACTTAACAATCCTGCGAGATCTTACAAGTTCAACGAATTGCCAAATCCACAATAAAATCGTAATTATTTTTGTTCATTATTTATTCAATTTACTTTGATATTTCTCTATCGCGGCCGTAAGTGTAATCACAGCCAGCTTTGCACAATGTTTGTGTTCTTCGGGGAGACCTTCAAAATACTCGTCAACATCTTCGGGTTTAATACTGAGTGCCTCTTCTAAGGATTTTCCCTTCGCTGTTCTTATGACATAGCTGGCGCATGTAATTGAGGCACCACAACCATCAGTCATAAACCTGATATCGCTTATCTTTCCATCCCTGACAACTAAATATATATCGAGAGTATCTCCACAGACACCTGTTACGCTGACATAGCTGTCAGAATCTTTTATTGTTCCAATGTTTCGGGGTTTTAAAAACTCATTTTTGAACTTCTCCGAATAGCCCTCCAAAATAGCCTCCTGGAGATATTGAGCTATTTTGTCATGTTCTTCTGTCATTTGTCTTTGTCCCTACTTCCTTTCTACGAATTGAATTGTTTGTAAGACCAAGATGACTTAAACCTTTACTCATTTAGCCAATCAGGCACATGAACATCTTTGATTATGTGGTCTATGTTGGGAATATATGGTTTGAGATCAAGAATCGGACTGTTGTTAAGGGCGTCGATTTTATCAATATGAACTATACCATCTTCAACCGACACAATCTTGCATAAGCTCAGGGCGATAAGGTTTGGCCGAACAGGTGAGCGGCAGGCGAAGACACCTGTTATAGGATTTTTTTTGTTGCCACGCGGATGAACCTGAAGGATACTTCTTTTCTCAGGTGTGTCGTTCCTATCAAACCAATATAGCACGAAAACGTGCGAAAAGCCATCCAGCCCTTTAAGAGCATCTTTGTACGTCTTAAAAATATGCAAGCTCACAGACTTGCCTTCTTTTTCTATTCTGCCGACTTGGTGTAGTTTGAAGAAACTTCTGGTGTTCTCGTCATTCATGCTATTAGATTTCACTGAACTATTGCCGAACGCATATGGTGTACTACAGCCGGCTGTCACAAGGGTATTAAGAAGCAGGAAACGTCTTGAAATGTCCGTATCAAGTTCCTTTCAGATACAAATCTGTAGTCTTGTGCATAACAGTCTCTGGTGAGATCCGCTCACTGCGTTGAGTAGTCTTATTGGTTGTCCTTCCCAACTGACAATAGATACAGTCGTAAGTGCATGTCTTGAACGGCACAACATCAACTCCGAGTGATCGTCCCAGCCTCCTTGATGGAACAGGACCGTATATGTAATCTCGTTTTTTGTTAACTTGAATTTGATTACCCACTGATATGTTCTTGATAATTTCTTAAACCAAGATAAAGTGCATTGCTACATCAGTTTCTTACATTCAGATGCATCTCACTGTTGACAAGATAATTTATCGTCACTTTCCTCTTAATTTAGGGTAATCTTGAGGCATTTCCGTTATTATATCCAATTTTATATCTAATGGATTGTACCTATGCATCATGCTCACTTTTCCAATTAAGCTTATTTGTAATTGAGAAATTCCTTTTCTATCAGTAAAAGTTTTCGCTCTTGTTGTATAATTGTACAGTACAATCATACTCCCTAATTCCCCCTGAACCAGTTTTAGGAGTTCTTCCCCTTTGATTCCAAAATATTTATTCTTTAATCCCTGGAAAGTAAATGTTCTGTCCTTAAATTCGTTTATTAAGTAGATCGCTAAATTTATTCCCTTACTTTCCTGATTGACTATATTTTTTCTTTTTTTTATTAAATCAATCAAAAACACTTTATTGCTATCCGCCAATTGTCTTCAATGCAGAGATCATATTTTGTCCACCAACTATTAATCGTAAGATATTCATTTATTTTCAACAGAAGCATATTTGTGACTTTTTTCAAAGCTTATCGGGGTACCTACTGAACAAGAAAAGCATCGGCCCTGAAAAGCATTTGAGAATCTCCTAATAGCGATGGCTCCTGTACAATGTGCGACACCAATTTTTTGTATGTTATATTCTCGAAAAACCGTGATAGTTTGTTCGATTCGTTCTTTTGATGCGTTTAAGAGATGCATTCCCCCTATAACAGCATATATTTTACTTCGGTTTGTTAAATTACTGATATACTCAAGGGTATTTATAACACCCGAATGGGCACATCCAAGAACAACAACCAGCCCCTTGGTCGATTCGATAAACAATGTTTGGTCATCTAACAATTCGTCGGGCTTCTTGCAATTTT